>DASXRW010000251.1:0-7460 GCA_036506355.1 Burkholderiales bacterium | reverse complement strand
TGCAGCGAGGAGGTGATCGCGGACCACGCGCACGGCGGCGGCCGGCCGCACTGGAAGATCCTCGAGGACCTCGGCGTGCGGATCGGCCTCAAGCGCGCGGAACTACAAAAAGCGAGGCCGCTGCCCTCGACCGAGCTGTGCTGGGCGGCGTGGGAAGGGCTGATGGCGAACCGCCACTGGCTCGAAGGCATCGTCGCCAACACCTGCGCCGAGCGCGTCAACCTGCCGGGCTACGGCAGCGGCGAGTTCCGGAAACGCGGCTGGTTCGGCATCGAACGCGCGCGCTGGGGGCGCCTGTTCGATCTCAGGGACGACGAGCTCGAGTTCTTCGAGCTGCACACCGAGGCCGACATCGAGCACTCGAACACCGGCTGGCGCGCCGTGGAAAAGTTCGCAAAGGAGCTGCGCATGGAGGACGCCGCGGTGGCTGCCTGCGAGCGCAACCTGCATGTGTGGGAGCATTACCTGAACGGCATTGCGGAGGCAGGCGATGACAGACAACGCTGAACGGCGCGAGGCGGCGATCCTGAACACGGAGCTGCGCAATTTCACGCGGCTCTCGGAAGTGCTGGCGCCGGAGAAGGTGCTGGAGCTCGCGAACGACTTCTTCTCGCTCTGCGGCATGGCGATCACCGCCAACGCGGGCAAGGTGCTCTCGGTGCAGAACGACATGCTGGTCGCCGCGTTCGCCACGGGCGAGCGCAAGGAGTACGCCAACCGCGCGCTGAAGGCCGCGCAGGACCTGCAGCGCGAGTTCGGCACGCTCGGCGAGCAGTGGAAGAAGGATTTCGGCCTGCCGGCGGCGATCTCGGCCGCGCTGCACCTCGGCGAAGCGGTGTTCGGCATGGCCGGGCCGATCGCCGCCCAGCAGTTCGTTGCCTTCGGCGACTGCGTCAGCGTCACCGAGCGCCTGGTGCACCGCGCGCGCGCCGGCGAGGTGGTCCTGTCGCTCGATTTCATGAAGGCGCTCGGCGCGAGCGCGCAGACGCTCGGCTGCGAGGAGCTGCCGCCGCTCGAGATCGGCAAGCGCCCGCCGATTCCGATCTACGGCATGGCGCTGGAAAAGCGCCTCGACTTCACCTAGGACTAGACCCGGACGCCAGCGCCTCGCGGATCACGGTGGCGAGCGCCTCCGGCGGATGCGCGCCGGAGACGCCGAGCTTGCGCTCGAAGACGAAGGTCGGCACCGCGGAGATGCCGAGGCCCCGCATGTCCTCCTCGAGCTTCGCGACCCCTTTGGCGTTTGCCTGTCCGGGCCAGCCTGACACCTCGTTGCCTATGGCGATCGCCTTGAGGACCTCGGCATCGCTGATGTCGCGCGCCTCCTCGAAATAGGCGCGAAACAGCGCATCGACCACCTGTTGCCCCTTGCCCTGCGACTGCGCAACGTCGATCAATTGGTGCGCTGCACTCGTGTTCGGCGTGCGCTCGATGCGATCGAAGGCGAACGCGATGCCTTCACCGCGTCCCTCGGTCGCGACGCGCTCATCCAGCTGCCGTGCGCGCTCCACCGAGCCGAACTTGGCTTTGCGGTACTCGGCGCGCGCCATGCCGCGGCTGGGCATGTCGGGATTCAACTGGAACGGCAGCCAGCGAATGTCGGGCTTTACCTCGCCGTCGAGCAGGGAGAGCGCCTTCTCCAGGCGCCGCTTGCCGATATAGCACCACGGACAGATCACGTCGGAAGCGATTTCGATGACAAGTTCTTTGGCCATATAGCCCGCCCAGCCCAGCGAGGAAACGAGTCGTTCGGGGGATGAGTCTCAGTGGAGGATGCGCACGAGGGTCATTTTAGTATCCATCGCGGTCGCCGCAGCCGCCGTCATCGGCGCGGGCTGCGTCGCGCCGCTGCTCGAGCCGCTCGAGCCGCAGCTCGTGTTCCGGCCGCGCGCCATCGACGAGAGCCACAAGAAGGCGCTGGCGGGCGCGAGCCGCATCGAGGAAGTGCGCCTGGTTACGCCCGAAGGCTACGTGCTGCACGGCTGGCTCAAGCGTCCCGAGCGCTGGACACCCGGCAAGCCGCACGCGCTGGTCATCGTCTACGGCGGCGTCGGCCAGGAAGTCTCCGAGTTCGTGAGCCTCGCGCACGCGAGCGCCGACTGGGGCTGGCTGATGATCAACTACCGCGGCTTCGGGCTCTCGGAAGGCTCGCCCAACGAGCGCACCGTGCTCGGCGACGCGAAGCGCGTCTACGACTGGGCGCTGGCGCGCCCCGACATCGACGCCGCCAACATCGTGGTGCTCGGCCGCAGCCTCGGCTCCTATGTCGCGATCGCCGTCGCCGCGGCGCGCAAAGTGCGGGGAGCGATCCTCGCCACGCCCTTCGACAGCGCGGCCGCTCTAGGGGAGGAGCACTATCGGCTGCCGCTCGGCTGGCTGGTGCAGAGCCGCTACAACCCGGCGCTGATGGCGCCGACGGTGTCGGCGCCGGCCCTCTTCCTGCTCGCGGAGAAGGATGAAGTGACGCCGGTGAAGAACGGCCTCGCGCTCGCGCGCCGCTGGGGCGGGTTCGTGAAGATGGTGCTCCTGCCCGGCGCGGGGCATTCCGGGCTCGAGAACCGCGAGGAGTTCTGGCATTCGATCGGCGAGTTCCTCGCGGCGCTCGACGAGGGCGCGCTCACTGCGGCTTCGGGCTCTTCCGCTGCGGGATCGTCCACAAGTAGATAGTTCTGCCGTTCAGCTCGACTTTCCTGTCGGGCTTCCATGTCCCCATGTCGAACTGATGCGACACGATGCGCGTGCCGGGCTTGAGCTCGGCCAGCAGGCGCGGCCGCAGCTTGACGTTCAGATCGGGAAGCAGATAGAGCGTGACCACCGTAGCGTCGGCGAATCTTGCCTTGAAGAGGTCTTCCTGGCGGAACTGCACGAGGCTCGTGACCCCGTTCTTGCGCGCGTTCTCGTTCGCCTCCTGGACGCGCTGCGGGTCGATGTCGATGCCGTAGGCGCGGATGCCGAAGCGCTTCGCCGCGGTGACCGGGATGCGGCCGTCGCCCGAGCCGAGATCGTAGAGGATGTCGCCTTTGCCGACTCGTCCGAGCTTGAGCATCTCGTCGACCACGTCCTGCGGCGTGGGCACGTAGATGACGTCGGGCTGCTGCGCCGCGGCCGAGGCGGCAACGAAGGCAAGAGCGAAAAGTAGTCGCATCGGACCATTATGCCGCATGGTCCCTGCGGGCTATTCCCCGGCGATCGTCATGTTGTCTATCAGGATCGAGCCGCACGCGCGGCCGCTGCGCACGAGCACATCGGCTCCCACCGCGACGATGCCCTTGAACATGTCGCGCAGGTTGCCGGCGATGGTGATCTCCTCGACCGGAAACCGGATCTCGCCGCCGTCGACCCAGTAGCCCGCGGCGCCGCGCGAGTAGTCGCCGGTCACCATGTTTATCCCCTGGCCCAGGAGCTCGGTGACCAGCAATCCGCGGCGCATCTTGCGCAGCATGCCGGCGAAGTTGGGCCCATCGGAACGCAATACCAGGTTGTGATGGCCGCCGGCATTGCCGGTGGTCTGCATGCCGAGCTTGCGCGCGGAATAGCTGCCGAGGAAATAGCCCTCGAGCACGCCGTCGCGCACCACGGCTCGCTCGCGCGTCGCGACGCCTTCGTCGTCGAATGGCGTGCTCGCCGAGCCCTGGCGCTCGAAGGGCCGCTCCTGGATCTGCACGTTGCGGGAAAAAACTTCCTTGCCGAGGCTGTCGGCGAGAAACGTAGTCTTGCGATAAAGGTTGCCGCCGTTCACCGCCGAGACGAAGTGCCCGAGGAGCCCGATCGCCGCCGGCGCCTCGAACAGCACCGGCGCCTGGCAGGTGGCGATCTTGCGCGCGCGCAGGCGCGCCGCGGCGCGCTGCGCCGCATAGCGCCCGAGTGCGCGCGGCTCGGCGATCTTGCCCGGCACGCGCGAGGCCGAGTACCAGTCGTCGCGCTGCATGAGGCCGCGTTCCTCGGCGATCACCGCGCACGAGAGGTAATGTCGCGAGCCGGGGAAGCCGCCGCGGAAGCCGAGGCTGTTGGCGAGCACGAACTGCGACTGTTGCGTCGAGACCGTCGCGCCTTCGGAGTTGCGGATCACGGGCGCCGTGGCGAAGGCGGCGTCCTCGCAGCGCTTGGCAAGCGCTATCGCCTCTTCCGTGCTGAGTGCCCACGGATGGAACAGGTCCAGGTCTTTTGTATCCTTGGCGAGCAGCTCGGGCTCGGGCAGCCCCGCGCAGTCGTCTTCCGCCGTGTGCCGCGCGATGGCGAGCGCGGCATCCACCGTCTGCTCGAGCGCGGCGCGCGAGACATCCGAGGTGCTGGCATGGCCGCGGCGCACCTTCGGCCGCTCGCCGAGATAGATCGAGACGCCAACCGAGCGGTCGCGGTTGTGCTCGATGGTGTCGGGCTTGCCCTTCCTCACCGTGACGGTGAGGCCGTAGCCCTCGGAGACTTCGCAGTCGCAGCCGTTCGCGCCGGCGCGCTTCGCGTGCGCGAGCACTTGCTCGGCCATGTCGTGGAGCTCGGCTGACTCGAAGGTGAAACCGTGGCGCTTCGGCATGGGGGCGCTATGATAACCGCGATGCAGGACCAGCTCGTCAGTAAAACCCGGCGCAAAAAGGAAATGCATGAGCTGCAAGCGCTGGGCGTCGCGCTGGTGGAACTTCCCGAGTCGCAGCTCGCCACGATGCAGATCGCCGAGGAGCTGCGCGAGGCGGTACTCGAGGCGAAGCGCATCAAGAGCCACGAGGGCAGGCGGCGCCAACTGCAATACATCGGCCGTCTGATGCGCGACGTCGATCCGGTGCCGCTGCGCGCGCAGCTCGATGCGCTCACCGGCTATTCCGCGCAGGAAGCCGCGCGCCACCGGCGCCTGGAAGCTTTGAGGGAAAAACTGCTGGCCGATGACGAGGCGCTCACGGCCTACATATCGGAGCACGCCGGCGCCGACCTGCAGGCGCTGCGCACGCTGATCCGCAACGCGCGCCGCGAGCAGAAGGAAGGCCGCGCGCCGCGCGCCTTCCGCGAGCTTTTCCGGGTGCTGAAAGCGCTTGAACCTCCAACTTCTGCTGCGGGCTGAGATCACGCTCGCGCCGCCCCAGGACCTGGGCGATACCCCGCTCGGCCGCCGCCGCATCATTCCGATCACCGGCGGCAGCTTCCGCGGCGAGAAGCTCGCCGGGCGCGTGCTGCCCGGTGGCGCCGACTGGCAGTTCATCCGCGCCGACGGCGTCGCCGAGCTCGATGCGCGCTACACGCTCGAGACCACCGACCGCGCACTGATCTACGTGCGCAACTTCGGCTACCGCCATGGGCCTGCGGACGTGATCCGCAAGCTGGCCGACGGCGAGCCGGTCGATCCATCGCTCTATTACATGCGCACCACGCCGCGCTTCGAGACCGGCGCCGAGCGCTACCAGTGGCTCAACCGCATCATCTGCGTCGCGACCGGCGCGCGCCGCGCTGCCGCCGTAGAACTTGAAGTGTTCGAAGTCCGATGAGGAAAATAGGGACTGTCCCTATTTTTTGGGGATGAACGAAGAACTCGTCATCGGCCTCGTCTCCGTCAGCGACCGCGCCTCCGCAGGCGTCTATAAGGACGAGGGCATTCCGTCGCTCAAGGAATGGCTTAAGTCGGCCATCGCCGCGCCAGCCTGGCGCGACGAGACCAGGCTGATCGCCGACGAGCAGCCGGTGATTGAACAAACGCTGAAGGAATTGGTGGACCAGCGCGGCTGCCATCTCGTGCTCACCACCGGCGGCACCGGCCCGGCGCCGCGCGATGTGACGCCGGAGGCGACGGTGGCGGTGGCGGACAAGCTGATGCCGGGCTTTGGCGAGCAGATGCGCGCCATTAGCCTGAAGTTCGTGCCCACCGCGATCCTCTCGCGCCAGGTCGCCGTAGTGCGCAAAGGCGCTCTGATCATCAATCTTCCGGGCCAGCCCAAGTCGATCCGCGAGACGCTGCAGGGACTGCCCGAGGTGCCGGGCATCTTCGCCGCGGTACCCTACTGCATCGATCTCATCGGCGGGCCTTACATCGAGACGCACGAAGCCGTGGTGAAGGCGTTCCGGCCGAAGTCGGCGATCCGCAAACGATGAATTTCCTCTGGCCCGAGGCCCTGCTCCTGCTCGCGGCGGCGCCGCTGCTCGCCGCCGCGATCTATCTGCGCCGCAAGCCCGTCCGCATTCCCGGGCTCGAGATGCCGAGCGCGAGCCGCTGGCAGCGCCATCTGCCGCCGGCGCTCTACATCACGGCGCTTATGGTCGCGGCGCTCGCCGCCGCGCGCCCCACGGCGCTGATCACGCTGCCCTCGCAGCAGCGCACCATCATCATGGCGATCGACGTCTCGCTCAGCATGCGCGCGAGCGACGTGCAGCCGAACCGCCTCGCCGCGGCGCAGGCGGCAGCGCGCGAGTTCATCAAGGAGCAGCCGGGGGATGTGCGCCTGGGCATCGTGTCGTTCGCCGGCACCGCGGTGGTGGTGCAGCAGCCGACGCACGACCGCGACGACCTGATCGCGGCGATCGACCGGCTGCAGCTCGACCGCCATACCGCGATCGGCAGCGGCATCATCGTCTCGCTCGCGGCGCTCTTCCCGAACGAAGGCATCGACGTCGAGTCCTTCGGCAAGAAGTCCCAGGCGCCGCGCGAACTGAAGCCGGTGCCGCCGGGCTCCAACCCGAACGCAGCAATCATCCTGCTCACCGACGGGCGCCGCACCATCGGCCCGGACCCGGTGCAGGCCGCGCGCATGGCGGCCGACCGCGGCGTGCGGGTCTTCACGGTGGGCTTCGGCAGTGCGCAGGGCGGGCCGGTGGCGGTCGAGGGCTACTCGATCTACATGATGTTCGACGAGGCGACCCTGAAGGCGATCGCCGAGCTCACCAACGCCGAGTACTTCCACGCCACGAGCGGCGCCGAGCTGAAGAAGATCTACGACAGCCTGACCGCGAAATTCGTCCTGCAGCGCGCGCAGACCGAGATCACCGCGTTCTTCGCCGCCGCCGCGGCGGCGCTTGTCGTTGCCGCCGCGGGCCTGTCGCTTGCCTGGTTCAGCCGCATCCTGTGAGCGTCGACGCGATCCAGCTCGAGACCGGCGCGAAGCCCGAAGCGGCGATCATCTGGCTGCACGGCCTGGGCGCCGACGGGCACGACTTCGAGCCGATCGTGCCGGAGCTGAGACTGAGAAAGCCGGTGCGCTTCGTCTTCCCGCACGCGCCGATCCGGCCGGTGACCATCAACCAGGGCATGCGCATGCGCGCCTGGTACGACATCCTGCAGCTCGGCGGCGGCCCCGAAGACGAAGCCGGGCTGCGCGCCTCGCAGAAGATCACCGAAGAGCTGATCCGCGCTCAAGGACTGCCGGCAGCGAAGATCGTGCTCGCCGGGTTCTCCCAGGGCGGCGCGATCGTGCTGCAGACCGCGCTGCGCTATCCCGAGCGGCTCGCCGGCGTGATCGCGCTCTCCACCTACCTGCCGCTCGCCG
>DASXRW010000250.1:0-3720 GCA_036506355.1 Burkholderiales bacterium | reverse complement strand
CCAGGCCTCGTGGATGCCGGAGTTGAGCCCCAGGCCGCCGATCGGGTTGTTGACATGCGCCGCGTCGCCGCAGAGGAACACGCGGCCGCTGCGAAACTGCTTTGCCACGCGCTGATGCACGCTGTACAGGTTTAGGTGCAGATAGTCGCGTTGCGGCTCGGGTACGTAGACGCGCCCAAGCCGCGCGCGCACTGACGCATCTGACAGCGCTTCCTCGTCGCTCTCGTCCTGGCGCGTGTTGAACACCGCGCGCCAGCGCCCCTTGAGATCGTCGCCCGCCACCTTGAAGAGGTTGGTCCACTCCTCGGGATCGGCCATGTAATTGCGATAGCAGCAGCCGAGCGCCGCTTCGAAATCGAAGCGGGTGGTGATGACGAGGAAGCGCTCGGGCCAGGTGAAGCCTTCGAACTCAATGTCCAGCGCCTTTCTCACCGTGCTGCGACCGCCGTCGCAGCCGATCACGTAATCCGCTGTGACGGGCCCCTGCTCGGTCTGCACCGTGACGCCGGCGGCGTCCTGCGCGAGGCCGAGCACCTTGCTCGCCATGCGCACCTCGGCATTTGGCATCGCGCGCAGCCGCGCGATGCCCATCAGCGCGAGCTTGTGCTGCTCGGTCTGCACGATATACGGGTACGCGGTCTCGCCGCGCAGGCGCTCGAAATCGAACTCGGCGACCATGCGCAGCGTCGGCCGGTCCCAGAACTGGAAGGTGCGCGCGACGAGCCCTTGCGCGATGTACTCGTCGATCAGGCCGAGCTCGGCAAGGATCTCGAGCGTCGGCGGCTGCGTGGTCGAGGCGCGCGGGCTGTCGTCGACGCGCTCCTGGGCTTCAAGCAGCGTCACCCGGTGCCCAAAGCGTGCGCAGGCGAGCGCAGCGACGGTGCCGACGGGACCCGCGCCGACGACCAGGATGTTTCGCGCTTGCATGCGAAGGCCGCGATTATACTGAGCCGATGAAAGACGCCTTTCGGTTGGGAGCGAAGCAGGCTGCGAAACTGATCGAACGCGGCGAGCTCACCACCGAGGCGCTCCTTGCGAGCTGCCGCGAGCGCATCAAGCAGCGCGAGCCCGAGGTCAAGGCCTGGACTTTCCTCGCCACGGAATTCAAGACTCAGCCTGGACCGCTGCACGGCGTGCCGGTCGGGGTGAAGGACATCTTCGACACGCACGACATGCCCACCGCCTACGGCTCGCCCATCTATGCGGGCTACCGGCCGCGGACGGATTCGGCGCCGGTCGCGCTCACGCGCCGCGCTGGCGGCACCATCATGGGCAAGACGGTCACCGCCGAGTTCGCCACCTTCGTGCCGCGCGAGACGCGCCATCCGCTCGATCCCTCGCGCACGCCCGGCGGCTCCTCGAGCGGCTCGGCCGCCGCGGTGGCCGATTTCATGGTGCCGCTCGCCTTCGGCACGCAGACCGCGGGCTCGCACATTCGCCCCGCGTCGTATTGCGGCATCGTCGGCTTCAAGCCGACCTTCAACACGATCGCCCGCGCCGGCGTCAAACCCGGCGCGGATTCGCTCGATACGGTCGGCGTCTACGGACGCAGCGTCGAGGACGTCGCCTTCTTCGCCGCGGCGCTCACCAACCGGTGGGAGCTCGAGACGAAGATCGACCACGCGCCGCGCATCGGCGTGTGCCGGACCAACGAATGGGACCGCGTGCAGCCGGAGATGCGCAAGGCGCTCGAGGACGCCGCGCGCACCCTCGATGCGCCGGAGTTCGAGCTGCCCGGCCGTTTCAAAGGCCTGCGCGAAAGCCATACCGCCATCCTCTGGTACGAGATCGCGCGCAGCCTCGCCGACGAGTTCACGCGCTTCCCTGAACAGATGGATCCCGGGCTGCGCCAGCGCTGCGCCGACGGCTTCGCGCTGGATCCGAAGGAATACGTGCGCGCACTCGCCCACGGCGCCGAGTGTCGCGCGCACTTCGCGCAGGCGCTGGGGGACTATGACGTGCTGCTCGCGCCTGCGGCGACCGGCGAGGCGCCGAAGGGACTCTTGTCGACCGGTGACGTGGCGATGAACGTCGTTTGGACGCTCCTGCATACGCCCTGCATCGCCGTGCCCGCGGCGAAGAGCCCGAGCGGCATGCCGCTCGGACTGCAAGTGATCGGCCGCATCGGCGACGATGCGCGCACGCTCGCATGCGCCGCATGGATCGCCGACAAGCTCGGAGCACGCGCATGAGACTGCTGCTGATCGCTCTCCTTTTCCCCTTGGCGGCGCTCGCGCAGTCCTGGCCGCAGAAGCCGATCAAGGTGATCGTGCCGTTCCCGCCCGGCGGCGTCACCGACGCCATCGCGCGCATCACGGCGGAATGGCTCACGCCGCGGCTCGGACAGCCGGTGGTGCCCGACAACCGTCCCGGCGCAAGCGGCGCCATCGCGGCCGAGCTCGTCGCACGCGCCGAGCCCGACGGCTATACGCTCTTCTCCGCGGCGTCGCCGCAGCTCGCCGTCGTGCCGCACGTGCAGAAGATCAATTACGACCCGATCAAGGATTTCGCGCCGATCTCGATCGTTGGCACCAATGCCTTCGCGCTGGGCTGCAACGGCGAGAAAACCCCGGCGAAATCGCTCGCCGAATTCGTCGATTACGTGAAGGCGCGTCCCGGCCAGCTCAACTACGGCTCTCCGGGATCGGGCTCCATCGGCCATCTGACGATGGCGCTCTTTCTGGCGCGCGCCGGCTTGAAGATGGAAGCGGTGCTCTACAAGGGCGGCGGTCCGGTGATGACCGATCTCGTCGGCGGCCACCTCAATTGCTACTTCGGCAACTTCAACGAGCTCCTGCCGCACGCGGGCGGCGGCAAGATACGAATCCTCGCCACTTCGGGCGAGAAACGCGCGCGCCAGCTGCCCGATGTGCCGACGGTCGCCGAGCAGGGCTATCCGGGATTCCACACCGAGACCTGGAACGGCTATGTCGCGCCCGCGGGCACGCCGCGCGAGATCGTCGATCGCATCGCGCGCGAGATCGCCGCCGGCTGCAAGGACGCGGCGTTCGCTGCCCGCCTCGACAAGATCGGCGTCGATCCGGTGTGCAGCACGCCGGCCGAATTCGCGCAGGCGGTGCGCTCGGATCTCGCCCTATGGAAGGACGCCGTGCAGGCCGCCGGGCTCAAAGTGCAATGACGCTGCGGGTCGCCATACCCGATCTCATCTCGCCGTCGTATTTCCCGGCGATCGCGGCGGTCGAGATGGGCTTCCTGCCTGACGCCAAGCTCGAGCTTCTCTATCCGGTGACGAAGACCTATGAGGAGCTGCGCGAAGGCCGGCTCGATTTCGTCGGCGGCGCCTCGCACGCCGTGCTTTACGCCTTCAAGGACTGGCACGGCGCGAAGCTCCTCTGCGCGCTCGCGCAGCGGATGTACTGGTTCCTCGTCGTGCGCTCGGACCTGAAGGCGAAGAAGGGCGACCTTTCCGTTCTTCGCAATCTAAGAATCGGCGCTGCACCCGGACCGGTCGACGGTCTGAAGCAGATGCTGAAGCGCGCCGGCATCACCGATGTGCAGATCGGGCCGGTGCCCGGCGCCGTCGGCGAGAAGGCGTCGTTCGGCCTGATGGCGGCGAAAGCGCTCGCCGAAGGCAAGCTCGACGGCTTCTGGGCGAACGGCATGGGCGCCGAGGTCGCGGTGCGCGAAGGCGTCGGCACCGTGGTGCTCGATGCGCGGCGCGACGGCACGCCCGAGATCAAGGGCTATACCTTTCCCGCG
>DASXRW010000249.1:0-10492 GCA_036506355.1 Burkholderiales bacterium | reverse complement strand
AAGCTCGGGCTCGCGGGCATTCGTCTCGGTTATCTCGCCGGGCGGCCGGAGTGGATCGGCGAGCTGAACAAGGTGCGCCAGGTCTACAACGTCAACGTGCTCACGCAGGCCGCCGCGACGTTCATGCTCGAGCACCTGGACGTGCTCGAGGCGCAGGCCGCCGAGATCCGCGCCGGGCGCGCGAAACTCCATGCCGCGCTTTCGGCGATGCCGGGGCTCACGGTATTTCCGTCGGCGGCCAATTTCTTCCTGGTGCGCGTAGCCGATGCCGCGCGCAGCTACGAGGCGCTCGCGCGCCAGGGCGTGCTGGTGCGCAACCTCCACCCGGGCCTCGCCAACTGCCTGCGGGTGACGGTCGGCACGCCGGATGAAAACCGTATACTGCTCAACGCGCTCAAGGAAGCGCTCTGAACATGCGCACCGCCGAGGTTGTTCGCAACACCAAGGAGACGCAGATCCGCGTGAAGCTGGACCTGGATGGCCGCGGCGTGGCGAAGCTCTCGACCGGGCTGCCGTTCCTCGAACACATGCTCGACCAGGTGGCGCGCCACGGCATGCTCGACCTCGAGATCGACGCCAAGGGCGATCTGCACATCGATGCGCACCACACCGTGGAAGACATCGGCATCACCCTTGGCCAGGCGTGCGCGCGCGCCGTCGGCGACAAGGCCGGCGTGCGCCGCTTCGGGCACGCCTATGTCCCGCTCGACGAGGCGCTCTCCAGGGTGGTGGTCGACTTCTCCGGCCGCCCGGGACTCGAATACCACGTCAAGTTCACGCGCGGCCTGATCGGCGAGTTCGACGTGGATCTCGTGCATGAGTTCTTCCAGGGTTTCGTCAACCACGCGCAGGTGACGCTGCACATCGACAACCTGCGCGGCGACAACGCGCACCACCAGTGCGAGACGATGTTCAAGGCCTTCGCGCGGGCGCTGCGCATGGCGCTCGAGCGCGATCCGCGCGCCCAGGGTGCCATTCCCTCCACCAAGGGATCTCTCTAGGCGATAGCTGCAGTGCGCATCGCTGTGGTGGACTATGGAATGGGCAACCTGCGCTCGGTGTCGAAGGCGCTCGAGCACATCGCGCCCGAAGCCCAGGTGCTGGTCACCGCCGATCCCGCGCTCATCCGCTCGGCGCAACGCGTCGTCGTGCCTGGCCAGGGCGCGCTGCCCGACTGCATGAGGAGCCTCGCGGCGAGCGGGGCGCGCGAGGCGGTGCTGGAGGCGCTGCGCGACAAGCCTTATCTGGGCATCTGCCTTGGCCTGCAGATGCTGTTCGAGCATGGCGCCGAAGGCGACACGGCGGGGCTCGGCGTGCTGCGCGGAGACGTGCCGCGCTTCGCGCTCGGAGGACTCAAGATCCCGCACATGGGGTGGAACGAGGTGCTGCAGGAGGCGCCGCATCCGCTATGGGCCGGGATCAGCGACAAGAGCCGCTTCTATTTCGTGCACAGCTACTATCCCGCGCCTGCCGAGCGCACGCTTACCGCCGCGACCTGCCTCTATGGCGTGCCCTTTACCTGCGCCGTGGCCCGGGATAATATTTTTGCCGTTCAGTTCCACCCCGAGAAAAGCCAGTCCGCCGGCCTGCAACTCCTCTCCAACTTCGTGCGCTGGCGTCCCTGATTTGCAACGAGCACTGCAGTGCTCATCATCCCTGCGATTGATCTGAAAGACGGCCGCTGCGTGCGCCTGAAGCAGGGCGACATGAGCACGGCCACCGTGTTCTCCGACAATCCGGTGGCGATGGCGAGGCACTGGGCCGCGCAAGGCGCGCGGCGCCTGCACATCGTCGATTTGAACGGCGCGGTGGCCGGCCGCCCAAAGAACGAGAGAGTGATCCGCGAGATGATCGCCGCCGTGGGCGAGCAGGTGCCGATCCAGGTCGGCGGCGGCATCCGCGATCTCGACACCATTGAGAGCTATCTCGACGCCGGCGTGACGTACATCGTGATCGGAACCGCGGCAGTGAAGAACCCCGGTTTTCTGTCGGACGCCTGCTATGCGTTTCCGGGGCACATCATCGCCGGGCTCGACGCCAAAGAAGGCAAGGTCGCGGTCGAAGGCTGGTCCAAGCTCACCGGGCACGACGTCGTCGATCTCGCCAAGAAGTACGAGGAATACGGCATCGAAGCGCTTATCTATACGGATATCGGCCGCGACGGCATGATGAGCGGCGTGAACATCGACGCGACGCTGCGCCTCGCGCAGGCGACCAAGACACCGATCATCGCCTCCGGTGGCCTGAACAGCGTCGAGGACATCCAGGCCGTCTGCACGCGCCTAGTGCCCGAGGGCGTGATCGGTGCGATCGCCGGCCGCGCCCTGTACGAGGGCAAGCTCGAGCTGAAGAGCGCGCAGGCCGCCGCCGACAAGGCGCTCGGCAAGGCCTGAGCGTGCCGCTCGGCCTTTACTAAGATGCCTCTCGCGAAACGCGTCATTCCCTGCTTGGACGTCACCGCCGGCCGGGTGGTGAAGGGCGTGAATTTCGTCGGCCTGCGCGACGCCGGTGATCCGGTGGAGATCGCCGCGCGCTACGACGGCGAGGGCGCGGACGAGCTGTGCTTTCTCGACATCACCGCGAGTTCCGACGAGCGCGACATCCTGCTGCACGTTATCGAGGCGGTGGCTTCGCGCGTCTTCATCCCGCTCACCGTGGGCGGCGGCGTGCGCAAGGTCGAGGACGTGCGCCGGCTCCTCAATGCCGGCGCCGACAAGGTGTCAATCAACACCGCGGCGGTGCAGTCGCCCGACCTGGTACGCAATGCGTCCAGCATCGTCGGCAACCAGTGCATCGTCGTCGCGATCGACGCCAAGCGCAGCGGCTCCGGCTGGGAGGTGTACACCCACGGCGGGCGGCGCGCCACGGGCATCGATGCCATCGACTGGGCAAAGCGCATGCAGGCTGCGGGCGCCGGCGAAATCCTGCTCACCAGCATGGATCGCGACGGCACGCGCGATGGTTTCGATGTCGCGCTCACGCGAGCCGTGTCGGAAGCGCTCGGCGTTCCGGTCATCGCCTCGGGCGGCGCCGGGACTCTGGAGCACCTGGCGCAGGCCGTGCTCGAGGGAAAGGCCGACGCGGTGCTCGCGGCGAGCATCTTCCACTTCGGCGAGTACACGGTGGGCGAGGCCAAGCAGCACCTGAAGGCGCGCGGCATAGAGGTAAGAGCATGACGGTGCGCGTATGAGCGACTGGCTCGACGAGGTGCCGTGGAACGGCGACGGGCTGATCGCCGCCGTGGCGCAGGACGCCGACAGCGGGCGCGTGCTCACCGTCGCGTGGATGAATCGCGAGGCGCTCGCGCAGACCGCCGCCACGCGCGAGGCGGTGTACTGGTCGCGCTCGCGGCGCAGGCTCTGGCGCAAGGGCGAGCAATCCGGCCACGTGCAGAAGGTGCGCGAGCTGCGCCTGGATTGCGACGCCGACGCGGTATTGCTGCAGGTCGAGCAGGTGGGCGGCATCGCCTGCCATACCGGCCGGCAAAGCTGCTTCTTCCGCAAACTCGAGAACGGGAGCTGGGTGACGACCGATCCGGTGCTGAAGGATCCGTCCACCATCTACAAAAAATGAAATCCGGCCTTTACGAAACGCTGGAGCGCATCGCCGCGACCATCAACGAGCGCAAGGACGGCGACGCCGCCAATTCGTATGTCGCGCAGCTCTTCGCCAAGGGCGAGGACGCGATGCTGAAGAAGATCGGCGAGGAGGCGACCGAGACGGTGCTCGCGGCGAAGGCGGGCGACCGCCTGGCCCTCGTGCGCGAGACCGCGGATCTCTGGTTCCACTCGATGATCGTGCTCGCGCGCCACGGCCTCGGTCCCGCCGACGTGCTCGCCGAGATGCACCGCCGCGAGGGCATTTCCGGACTCGATGAGAAAGCCTCGAGGAAGAAATGAACGACCCGAATTGCATTTTTTGCAAGATCGCGCGCGGCCTGATCCCGGCGAAGAAAATCTACGACGACGACGACGTCATGGCCTTCCACGACATCCGGCCGCAGGCGCCGGTGCATTTCCTGATCGTGCCGAAGGCGCATATCGCCTCGCTCTACGAGGCGCAGCCGGCGCACCAGGCGGCGCTCGGCAAGATGCTCGCGATCGCCGGCGGCCTCGCGCGCGAGGCGGGCGCGACCGATGGCTTCCGCACCATCGTCAACAACGGCCGGGTCGGGCATCAGGAGGTGTATCATGTCCACATGCATGTCCTTGGCGGGCCGGAACCTCTGGGCCCGATGCTCTCGAGGAGAAACTAGGAGATTGTTATGGGCTCGCTCAGCATTTGGCACTGGCTGATCGTTCTGGTGATCGTGATGCTGATCTTCGGCACGAAGAAGCTGCGCAACATCGGCGCGGACTTGGGCGGCGCGGTGCGCGGCTTCAAGGACGGGATGCGCGAAGGCACCGACAAGCCGGCCGAAGCCAGCGCGGCGCCGCAAGTCACGGGCAAGACGGTCGAAGGCGAAGTGCGCGGCAAGACCGAGCACAAGGCCTAAACCTCCACGCGACCAATGAAAGGCGCCCACGGGCGCCTTTTTAGTCTCTAGCGATGTTCGACATCGGATTTTCGGAACTGCTGGTGATCGGCGTGGTGGCGCTGATCGTCATCGGCCCGCAGAAGCTGCCGCGCGTCGCGCGCACCGTCGGCCACCTCGTCGGGCGGCTGCAGCGCTACGTCGCCGACGTCAAGGCCGACATCAACCGCGAGATCGAGCTCGAGGAGCTGCGCAAGATGCGCGACTCGATGCAGAAGGCGGCGAGCGATATGCAGTCGTCGGTTGATGCCGAGCTCACGAAGACGGCCGATGAGCTCAACAAGGCGGTCGAGGGGGAGAAAAAACCCGAACCCACGGATAGCGCCGAGAAGCCGGCCCAAGAGCAGCAAAAGACGGCCGCGTCTGGCCCATGAGCGACCAGGAAAGCTTCATCTCGCATCTGATCGAGCTGCGTGAGCGCCTGATGAAGGCGGTGGGCGCCGTGCTGGTGCTGTTCATCGCGCTGTTCATCTGGCCCGGTTCGGGCTACATCTATGACCTGCTCGCCGCGCCGCTGATGAGCGCGCTGCCCGAGGGCGCCAAGATGATCGCCACCGGCGTGATCACGCCCTTCATGGTGCCGGTGAAGGTCACCGCGCTCGCGGCGTTCCTCATCGCGCTGCCTTACGTGCTCTACCAGGCCTGGGCTTTTGTCGCGCCGGGCTTGTACGAGCACGAGAAGCGGCTTGCGCTGCCGCTGGTCGTCGCAAGCACGGCGCTGTTTCTGGCCGGCGTGGCGTTCTGCTACTTCTTCGTCTTCCAGAAGGTGTTCGCTTTCATCCACGGCTTTGCGCCGAAATCAATCACCCCGGCTCCCGACATCGAGGCGTACTTCAGCTTCGTCATCACCATGTTCCTCGCCTTCGGCGTGACCTTCGAGATCCCGATCGTGGTGATCGTGCTGGTGAGGATGGGCCTCGTGACCGTCGAGCAGCTGCGGGACGCCCGCCCGTACGCCATCGTCGGCGCGTTCGTCGTCGCCGCGGTGGTGACGCCGCCCGATGTGCTGTCCCAGTTCATGCTCGCCGTGCCGATGTGCCTGCTCTACGAGGCGGGGCTGTTCTGCGCGCGCTTCATCTCCCGTTCAGGAAGCGCTCGACAAGATTCCACTGATCCGGCACGTTGAGCGCCGGCGCGTGGCCGCAGCCCGCGATGGTGACGAGCGTCGCTTTCGGGCCGCGGCGGCGCATTTCCTCTGCGACTTCCGGCAGCAGGAGATCCGAGCTCTCGCCGCGCAGGCATAGCGTCGGCGCCTCGATCGCATCGTAGGCGTCCCACTGGTCGTAGTCGCGCGGGTGGTGCACGAACTGCAGCACCATGTTCGGGTCGTAGTGCGTGGTGATGCGGCCCTCCGGTGTACGCCGCGCCGAGGTCTCGGTGAGGTGCCGCCACTGCTCGTCCGAGAGCCAGCCGTAGGGTTTGTACACCGTGCGGAAGTACTGCTCCAGCTCGGTGAGCCGATCGAACTGCGGCGGTTTTCCCGCGTAGGCACGGATGCGCTCCACCGCCGCGTCCGCGATCTTCGGCCCGATGTCGTTCAATACCAGGCTGCGGATGCGCCGCTTGAGCGCGCCGGCCGCGAGCCGGATGCCGAGCGCGCCGCCCATCGAGGTGCCGAGCCAATGCAGCTGCTCGACCTTGAGCTGGTCGGCGAGCGCGACGGCGATGCGGCCGTAGAAGTCCAGGCAGTACTCGTGCTCCGGCCGCGGGCTCCATTGCGAGAGCCCGCGGCCGATCATGTCCGGGCAGATCACGCGGTAGCGGGAAGCGAGATGCGCGCCGATGAGGTCCATGTCGCGGCCGGTGCGCGCGAGGCCGTGCCATGCCATCACGGTCTCGGCGTGCTCGCCGCCCCATTCCATGTAATGGATCTCGCGGCCTTCGCAAACCAGGTACCTGGAACTCATCGCCGCAGGCGCCCGACGATGCCCGACGGGAAGTAGTACACGCAGACGATGAAGAGCACGCCGAGCCACAGCAGCCAGCGGTCCGGATGCAGGAGATCCGGCAGCAGCGGAATTCCCTTCGCGGCATCGGCTGCGAGCTGCATCAGGTCCTGCAGGTAGTTCTGCGCGATGACGAAGAGCGTGGCGCCGATCGCGGCGCCGTACATGGTGCCCATACCGCCGATCACGACCATCAGCAGCAGGTCGATCATGATGGCGAACGACAGCGTGGTATCGGGCCCCGTATAGCGCAGCCACACGGCATAGAGCACGCCCGCCGCCGTGGCGAGCAGCGCGCCGAGGCAGTTCGCCACCGTGCGATACACCACGGTACGGTAGCCGAGCGCCTCGGCGCGGAACTCGTTCTCGCGCACCGCGAGCAGCACGCGGCCGAAAGGGGAATTGACCACGCGCAACAGCGCGAGAAAGAGCGCGAGCGAGATCACGAACACCGCGTAATAGGCGACCAGTCGGTCGCGCAGCAGCTCGGGCAGCCGGAAATTGAGCCCGTCTTCGCCGCCGGTGAAGGCCGACAATTGCGATGCAAGTATCTGGAAGAAGGAAGCCACGGCGAGCGTGATCATGGCGAAGAAGATCGCCCGCACGCGCAGCGATAGCAGGCCGATGGCAAACGCCAGCGCCAGGCTGAGCACCAGCGCGACGCACACACCGAGGGTGATATTCCACCAGCTCGGACCGAGTTTCGCGGCGGCGATCGCGACGCCATAGCCGCCGATGCCGAAGAACATCGTATGCGCGAACGAGACGATGCCGGTGTAGCCGAGTAGCAGGTCGTAGCTCGCGACGAGCAGGATGAAGACCGCGACTTTCGCCGCGACGTTGAGCGAGCGCGTCCCGGGGAAGATGAAGGGCGCCGCCGCCAAGCCCACCACGATCAGTATGAGCACCACGCCCAGCGCTCGGCTGCGGGGCAGGTCGCCGGAAAGGACAGTGCGGATCATTTGCCCACCGGATACAGCCCGCGCGGGCGCCAGAGCAGGATCAGCACCATCAGCAGGATGTTCGAGCCAAGCGCGAGCTTTGGCGCGACGTAGCCGATGTAGTTGGCGAGCAGGCCGACAAGCAGCGCGCCGACGAAGCAGCCGCCGACCGAGCCCAGGCCGCCGATGATGATGACGATGAAGATCACCACCATCACCTGCATGCCCATGCCGGCGGTGAGCGACTCCTGGTACATGGCCCACATCACGCCGCCCAGGCCGGCGAGCGCCGAGCCGGCGACGAACACGCCGACGAAGAGCCGCCGGATGCGATAGCCGAGCGACTCGACCATCTCGGTGTTCTCGACGCCGGCGCGGATCAGGAGCCCGATCCGCGTGCGGTTGAGAACCAGCCACATCGCCGTGAACACCGCGAGGCCGACCACCACCGCGAGCATGCGGTAGCGCTCGATCGCGGCGTCGCCGATGAGGAATGAACCCGTTAGCGTCGCTGGCCGCGGCAGCGCGATGAGGTCGGGCCCCCAGACCACGTGGATCAGCTGCTCGCAGACGATGAGGCCGCCCATCGTCACCAGGATCTGCTTGAGATGATCGCCGTACACCGGCCGCACCACCACGCGCTCGAAGAACCAGCCGAGCGCGCCCGCGAGCGCCATCGCGGCGAGCACGCCGGGGACGATGGCGCCGAGATTGCCGGCGAGGCTCTGCGATTGCATCGCGGGCTTCATGGCGAGGAGCACGGAGGCGCCGGCGTAGGCGCCGACCGAAATGAAGGCACCGTGCGCGAAATTCATGACGTCCATCAGGCCGAAAACCAGCGTCAGTCCCGACGCCATGATGAAGATCATCATGCCCATGGCGAGCCCGGCGACGGTGAGGGTCACCCAGGTCGGCGTGCTCGGCACGAGCGGCAGCGCGAGGAGCGCGATCACCGGGATGAGTGCCAGCGGAACCCAGTCCTTCACTGGTGCGTGTCGAGCGAAAGACCGAGCAGGCGCTGCTGCAGCGTCTCGTCGGCGGCGAGCTCGGCCATGCGCCCGCGGTGCACGATCCGGCCGGAATCCATCACCGCGACGGCATCGCCGAGCGAGCGCGCGAAATGGAAGTTCTGCTCGACGACCAGCAGCGTCGTGTCGCGCTTCAACTCGCGGAACGCGTCGATCATCGCCCGGATGATGGCGGGCGCGAGGCCCTTGGTCGGCTCGTCGACCAGCAGGAGCTTCCGCGGCTCGACGATGGCGCGCGAAATGGCGAGCATCTGCTTCTGCCCGCCCGAGAGGTTGCCGGCGAGAGCCTGCCAGAACTTCTTCATCGCCGGAAAAAGCGCAAAGATCCGCTCGAGCCGCTGCTCGTCGGGCGGGCCTTCGCGCGCGGCAAGCAGCAGGTTCTCGCGCACCGTGAGCCCGGCGAAGATTCCCATGTTCTCCGGCACGTAGGCGATGCCGCGCCG
Organism: Burkholderiales bacterium; assembly: GCA_036506355.1. Lineage (GTDB taxonomy): Bacteria > Pseudomonadota > Gammaproteobacteria > Burkholderiales > SG8-39 > SCGC-AG-212-J23. Next base: position 1,600 of record DASXRW010000249.1, on the reverse strand, counting down.
CGCGAGCTCAGGCGTGGGCGTGCGCGTGATGTCCTGCTGGTCGAAGCGCACGCTGCCGGCGGAGGCGCGCCAAAGGCCCATGATGGTGCGCAGGCAGGTCGTCTTGCCGGCACCGTTGCGGCCAAGAAGCATGGTGAGCGAGTTCGGCGCCACGGCAAAGTCGACGCCATGCAGGATGTGGTATTGCCCGATGTGCGTGTTGACGCCGCGCAACTCGAGCAGCTCAGGCACGCGCCACTCCCAGGTAGGCTTCCTGCACGATCGGCGAGGCGATCACTTCGGCCGGCGCGCCTTCGGCGACGAGCTGGCCCTGGTGCAGCACGATGATACGGTCGGCGAGCGAGCGCACCACGTCCATCTTGTGCTCGACCAGCAGGATGGTCTTGTCGCCCTGCGCCTTGATCTGGCTGATGAGCTCGAGGATCACCGGCACTTCGTCGACGCTCATGCCGGCGGTGGGCTCGTCGAACATGAATACTTCCGGCTCGAGCGCGAGCAGGATCGCGACCTCGAGCTTGCGCTGGTCGCCGTGCGAGAGCGCGGCGGCGGTGACGTCGCGCTTCCCGGCGAGCGCAACGCGCTCGAGATAATGCTCGGCCTTTTTTATGAGCTCGATGTGCGAGCTCCAGGTCGCGAGCAGGCTCTTGCCGGCGTTGGCGCGGGCCTGCACCGCAAGCCGTACGTTTTCCAGCACCGAGAGGCGCGGAAAGAGATTCGTCAGCTGGAAGGCCCGGCCGATGCCGCGCTTGGTGCGGGAGGGCGCCCCCATGCGCGTGATGTCCTCGCCGAAGAGGTGCACCGAGCCGCTCGTCGCCGCGAGCTGGCCCGAGATCAGGTTGAAGTAGGTGGTCTTGCCCGCGCCGTTCGGCCCGACGATCGCGGTCAGCGTGCCGGGCCGGAACTCGCACGACACGCCGTCGACCGCGACGTGCCCGCCGAAGCGGATCGACAGGCCGCGCGTCTGCAGTACGGGGTCTATTTCTTTACCCGGACCGGGACTTTCATTTCCTCGGGCTTGATCTCGCGCACGAGCTGCGGCACTGCCCAGGCCACATTCGGATCGACCTTGATCTTGAAGTGGTACATCGACTGCATCGCCTGATGGTCTTCCTTGCGGAAGGTCATGCGGCCTTTAGGCGTGTCGAAGGAAAGCCCTTCCATCGCACCGATCAGCTTCTCGGTGTCGGTGCTGCCCGCTTTCTTGAGCGCCTCGACCACGGCGATGCCGGCCGCCATGCCGCCCGCGGTGAAGAAGTCGGGTGGCGACTTGAAGCGCTTCTGGTGCTCGGCCACCAGCCACTCGTTCACCTTGTTCTTGGGGTGTTCATAGTAGTAATACGTCGCGCCTTCCATCCCCGGCACGGCCTTGTAGGCGGCGAGCGCCGGCAGGATGTTGCCGCCGGTCGCGATCTCGATGCCGAAGCGCTCGGGCTTGAGATCGGCGAGCTTGCCGACGGGCGTCTGTCCGGCCCAGATGACGAACACCACCTTGCGGCCCTTCTTGTCCTTGAGCGCGTTGAAGATGCGCTCGGCGGGTGCCGTGAAGTCGGTGGTCTGCTGCGGCGCGTATTCCTCGTGCACGATCTGCGCGCCGGTGCCG
>DASXRW010000248.1:0-3802 GCA_036506355.1 Burkholderiales bacterium | reverse complement strand
CGGCCGCGAATCCGGGACAGCTCGCGCTCTTCTAGAATGCGCCATGCGCGCATTCCTGCTGTGCCTGCTCCTCGCGCCGCCGCTTTTCGCTCCCATTTTGGCGGCCGCGCAGTACCCGTCCAAGCCCGTCCGAATGATCGTTACGTATCCGCCTGGTGGCGGCGCTGACACCATTGCTCGATTGTTAGCGCCGCGCGTGGGCGAAGCGCTCCGCCAGCCGCTGATCGTCGAGAACCGGCCGGGAGCGAGTGGCACGATCGGTGTGGGGGAAGTGGCGCGCGCCGCGCCGGATGGCATGACGCTGATGCTGGACGCTTCCTCGTACGCGGTGAATCCCAGCCTGTACGCGAAGCTCCCCTACGATCCACGCCGCGCGTTCGCGCCGATATCGCTGCTCGTGCTGTTCCCGAACATGCTGGTCGTCAATCCCGCGTTTCCCGCACGCTCGGTGCAGGAGCTCGTCGCGGCGGCGAAAGCGCAGCCGGGGAAAATCGCCTACGCCTCGTCGGGCAACGGCTCGGCGCAGCATCTCGCCGCGGAGCTCTTCCGCCAGGGCGCCGGGCTCGACATGGTGCACGTGCCCTACAAGGGCGGCGGACCCGCGCTGCAGGACGTGATCGGCGGCCAGGTGCCGGTGTTCTTCGCCAACATGGCTTCGGGCCTGCCGCACGTCAAAAGCGGGCGGCTGCGCGCGCTCGCGGTCACCGGTACGAAGCGCTCGAACGCGGCGCCCGAGCTGCCGACGGTGGCCGAGTCGGGTGTGCCCGGCTACGAGGTGTACGAATGGAACGCGGTATTCGCACCGGCCGGCACGCCGGCGCCGATCGTCCAGCGGCTGCACGCTGAATTCGCCAAAGCGCTCGCCGCGCCCGATGTGCGCGAGCGCATCGCCGGACTCGGCGGCGAGATCGCCGCCACGCCGCCAGCGGACACCGAGCGCTGGCTCGCGGACCAGTTCGACAAGTGGGCGCGGGTGGTGCGCACGTCGAACATCAAGATCGACTGATCCTGCGGCGCCTTTTCGTCGCCATCGGCTGGGCATTGGTGGGCGCGATCCTATGGCTCTCGCTCACGCCGCAGCCGCCGCACGTCGACTTCGAGCAAAGCGACAAGGTCGGCCATTTCATCGCCTATGGCGGCCTGATGTTCTGGTTCTGCCAGCTCTATCGCAACGCCCGCACGAGGCTCGCCTATGCGGCGGGCTTCATCGCCATGGGCATCGCCATCGAGTTCCTGCAGCGCGCGACCGGCTACCGCAGCTTCGAGATGATGGACATGGTGGCCGACGCGATTGGCGTGCTGCTCGGCTGGGCCGCGGCGCTCGCGCTGCCCCGGCTGCTGAAATGACGCAGCCGCTACTCGAAGCGCCCATCACCCCTACGCTGCTGCGGCTCTCGGCGCCGGGGCTCTTGCTGGTCGCATTCCAGTCGATGGTGTCGGTCGGCGACACCTACTTCGTCGGCCGGCTCGGCACCGCGCCGCTCGCGGGCCTCGCGCTGGTGTTTCCGCTCCTCATGCTGCTGCAGATGACTTCCGCGGGTGCGATGGGCGGCGGCGTGTCCTCCGCGATCGCGCGCGCCCTCGGCGCGGGCGATGCGGCGCGCGCGCGCCGGCTGGTGGTCCACGCGCTGGTCATCGCGCTCGCCATGGCGGCGGCGTTCACGCTGCTCGTGCTGGCGTTCGCGCGCCCGCTTTACCGGCTACTCGGCGGTGAAGGCGAAACGCTCGCACACGCGCTCGCCTACTCGGACATTCTCTTCGCCGGCGCGATCACCGTCTGGCTCGCGAATACGCTTTCGAGCGTGCTGCGCGGCAGCGGCAACATGCTGATGCCGGCGCTCGGCCTGATCGGCGCAGCGGTGATCCACGTGCCGCTCTCGGGCTCGCTCGTGCTCGGGCTCGGCCCGATGCCGCAGCTCGGCATCGCCGGTGCGGCGATCGCGTATGTGCTGACGTTCGGCCTCGCCGGGCTGGCGATGGCGGCGGTCGTGTTCCGCCGGGCGAATCCGCTCGCGCCGCGCCGCGAGGATCTGCGGCTGGAAGCGCGGCTCTTCGCCGACATCCTGCGCGTCGGCGGCCTCTCCGTGCTCAACGCTCTCCAGACCGTGCTGACGGCCATGGTGCTCACCGGCTTCGTCGGCCGCCACGGGCCGGCAGCGCTCGCCGGCTACGGCGTCGGCGTGCGCCTGGAGCTCCTGCAGATTCCGCTGGTCTTCGCCGTCGGCCAGGCGCTGGTGGTGCTGGTCGGCACGAATCTCGGCGCGGGCCACGCCGCGCGCGCGAAGCACATCGCCTGGGTCGGCGCCGCGCTCGCCGCGGCGATCTGCCTCGTCATCGGCGCGACGGTCGCGATATTCCCGCTAGCCTGGGTCGGGCTGTTCAGCGCCGACCCTGCGGTGCTCGACGCCGGGACACGCTACCTGCGCATCGTGGCGCCGTTCTACCCCTTCCTCGGCGTCGGCATCGCGCTCTATTTCGCCTCGCAGGGCGCCGGCCGCATGCTGATGCCGGTGCTCGCGGGCACCACGCGCCTCGCCATCGTGCTCGTCGGCGGCGCGGCGGCGGCGTCGCTCTCCGGGATCTTCGCGGTGGTTGCGTTCGGCATGACCGTCGGCGGGCTGCTCATGATGTGGTTCGTGGGCCGAACCCGCTGGAATACAGAATAATTACGACCCTGGCCCCGAATTCATCCATTTCCGAAAAGCTCGCGAGCGCCATCCCGCGCGCGCGCGCCGCGTCGCCTGCGTTCCGCGAGACGGCGGAGAAGCTACTGGTCGACATCGCCGGCCTTTGCGTGGCGGCTCGGCGCAGCGACTATGTCCACGCAGCCATCAAGAGCTGGGAGACGTCGGGCGCCTGCACCGCCATCGGCCACGAACGCGCGCTCGACGCCGGCGGCGCCGCGTTCGTCAACGGCACCGCGGCGCATGGCGAGGATTTCGACGACACCTTCGAGGGCGGGCCGGTGCATGCCGGTGCCGTCATCGTGCCGGCGGTCCTCGCCATCGCAGAGCGAGAGCGGCTGCAAGGCGCCGATGCGCTCGCCGGCATCGCGGTCGGCGCGGAGCTCATGTGCCGCGCGAGCCTCGTCGCGCCCAAGCGCATCCACAAGGCGGGCTTTCATCCGACCGCGGTGCTCGGTGCGGTGGGCGCCGCGGCCGGCGTCGCTACGGCGCTGCGCCTGTCGGAGGGCGAGTTCGTCAACACGCTTGGCATCGTCGGCTCGATGGCGAGCGGCATCATCGAGTATCTCGCCGAAGGCGCGTGGACCAAGCGCCTGCATCCGGGCTGGGCGGCGCAGTCGGCGATCCGTGCCGCTGATCTCGCGCGGGCCGGCTTCATCGGGCCGCGCACCGTGCTCGAGGGCACCCATGGTCTCTACCAGGCGTTCGCGCACACGGCGCAGGGCGATTGGGCGAAGCTCGTCGACGGCTTCGGCGAGCCCTGGGTCGCCAGCAGCATTGCCTTTAAGCCGTATGCCTGCGGCACCATGACGCAACCCTACGTAGACTGCGCCCGGCGGCTCGCGAGGCGCATCGACATTGGCGACATCGTGGACGTCGTGTGCGAGGCGGCGGAAGGCACCGTGCACCGGTTGTGGGAGCCGCTCGCGTCAAAGCAGCGCCCGCCGAATGCTTATGCCGGCAAGTTCAGCTCGCCATACTGCATCGCCGCCGGGTTCGTCCTCGGCCATGCGGGACTGGATGCATTCACCGAAGAGCGGGTGCGCGATGAGCGCATGCGCTCACTCGCCGCGAAGGTGCGCTACGAGATCGATCCGCACAATCCCTATCCCGACGAG
>DASXRW010000247.1:0-1978 GCA_036506355.1 Burkholderiales bacterium | reverse complement strand
AGGATTGATTTCATAGTTCGCCGGCCCAGCCGACGAGAAGGTCCGCCAGCTCGTCAACGAGCTTTGGCTGGCCCACCATGTGATGGGTGGCGCCTTTGAGCGTGTATTCCTTGCAGCGGCCTTTGGCTGCCTGCGCCCATTGCGCGACCTGGCTCGGGAAGACGACGCTATCGGCGCTGTACAGGACCGAAAGCACCGGCACCCTGGTCTTCGCGAGGCACGCGGGTCCGTCGGCGCGCGAAAGGCGCACGCTCCACTGCGAAAGCCACGAGCGCAGGCTGCAGATGCGGCCGGTGTGCAGCGTGCCGTAGTTCGAGGCACGGGCGCTGCCGCGCGTGGTGTCGGCCTTGCGGTCGCTCGGGTCGAGCGTGAGATCGACGAAGCGCGGATCCGCCGCCGTCCGGTAAACCAGGAACGGCGCGTCTTTCGGGCCATCAGGATCAGTGTTGGCGTCGAAGGCGCGGATGCGCGCGAGCGCCCAGTCGGTGATGCGCTCGTTGCGCGCGCGCTGCGCAGCGCGATAGCGTTCCAACCACTCCTTTTCATACGGTGGCCCATTCTTCGCGTCGTACATGTCGAGCGCCGGGTCGGCGGCGAGCATGTCGGTCTCGTCGGTGACCGAGGGATCGAGCCAGTCGGTCAACACCTGCGCACGCCCGGGATGCGCGGCGCACATTGCGAGGCCGTCGATCGGCGGCAAGTCTTCCTTGGAAAGCTCGATCGGACGCCCATCGGGCGTGTCGGTGACGCTCAGGCGCTCGGCCTGCGACTGGTAGAACGCGGCGAGCGAGCCGCCGCCCGAATTGCCAAGGAGCACGATGCGCCGGTAGCCCTCGGTGCGCAGGAAGGCGATGCCGGCGCCGAGGTCCTGGATGCAGCGCTCCATCGTGAGCGTGACGTCGTTGCCGGCGAAGCGCGTGTTGAGCGCGAGGATCGCGCGGCCGCGGCGCTCGAGCGGCCCTAAAAGATAGTGGCCGAAGAAATTACTGCTGGGGTGGATGACGACGAAGGCGAGCTCCTTGCCGCAGCCTTCCGCGGCAAGGCGTCCGTAGATCGTCGGCTTGAGGAGGTTGAGCCCGCTCTGGCTGTCGCTCGAGCTGCCCGGCTTTACATCGATCGCGACGAGGCGACCGTAAGTCGCCGCCACTCTGTAGGAACCTAAGCGTTGACGATGGTGCTGTCGGCGGGCATCGCCGGGATCTTGTCCTTCGCGGCCGGCGCGGGGCCGTACTTGCGCTTCTTGAGCTCGTTCCAGCGCTTGAGCTCCTTCTGCGCGTCGCCCGCGAGCTTCTGCCAGGTGTCGGATTCCTCCGTGCGCACCGTCATCTCGAGCCGGTGGCCGTCGGGATCCATGAAGTAGATCGACTGGCACATGCCGTGGTCCTTGGGACCGAGCACCTGCACGCCGTGCGCTTCCAGCCGCTTCTTGCCCTCGGTGAGCGACTTCATGTCGGCGACCTCGAAGGCGATGTGCTTTACCCACCACGGCGTCGGATCGCTGCTGTCGTCGCCGCCGCCCGGCACGTCGAAGAAGGCGAGATAGCTGCCGTCGCCCAGCTCGAAGAAGATGTGGATCGAGTCGGCTTCCTCGCCGAGCACCTTGCGCGCGGGCTTCCCCGGCTCGTTCAGCGGCCACGACGGCTTGTTGTTCTCTGGCGGCATCAGGCCGGCGACGTATTTCAGCCCGACGACCTTGGTGTAGAAATCAACCGTGCGCTGCGCGTCCCGGCAGCGGTAAGCAACATGGTGCAAGCGTCCGAACATGGCGGCCTCCTATATCCGGCATGTTAGCAAACCCATGCAGCGTAGAATCCGCGCCCCATGGAGTCCAGCGGCGCGAGATGGCTGACGGTCGCGGCGGTCCTCGCGAGCTTCTTCTGGATGCTCGGCGCGGCGCCGCTGTTCGACGTCGACGAAGGCGCCTTCAGCCAGGCGACCCTCGAGATGTTCCAGCGCGGCGACTTCCTCTCGACCTATC
>DASXRW010000246.1:0-3854 GCA_036506355.1 Burkholderiales bacterium | reverse complement strand
GCGGGTTCACGCGCCGGATGCGCTCGTCGAGCGGCGGGTGCGTGTCGAACAGCCCCGCGAGATAGACCTCGATGCCCTGCCCGAAGAAGAGGTGCGACATTTCTTCCGCGTAGCGCGCACGGATCAGCGCGCCGCCGCTCGTCGAGCGGATCTGGTCGAGCGCACCCGCGATGCCGTCCGGGTTGCGGGTGAACTGCACGCTGGACGCGTCGGCGAGGAACTCGCGCTGGCGCGACACCGCCGCCTTGATGAGGCGGGCGAAGAAGAGGCCGGCGTAGCCGATGATGAAGAGCGCCAGGCCGATGGCGACGAGCGGCGCGGCGGCGCGGATGTCATCGGCCTCGGTCGCCATGCGCATGAGGAAGGTGCCGATCGAGCCGATCGCGACGATGCCGGCGAGCACGCCGATCATGCGGAGGTTGAGCCCCATGTCGCCGTTCAGGATGTGGCTGAACTCGTGGCCGATCACGCCCTGCAGCTCGTCGCGCGTCAGGCACTCGAGCGTGCCGCGCGTCACCGCGATCACCGCGCCGGAAACGGTCCAGCCGGCGGCGAAGGCATTGATGCCCTTCTCGCCATCCATGACGTACGCCTCGGGCACGCGCAGGCCCGAGGCGATCGCCATTTCCTCCACGATGTTGAGGAAGCGCCGCTCGAGCGCATCGCGCGTATCGGGCGCCACCTTGCGTGCGCCCAGCATGCGCGCCACCTTCGCGCCGCCGCCCGCGAGGCCGACGATGTTCCAGAGGCTGACGACGGCGATGATCGCGACGGTCACCACCGCGCCGGTGGCGAACACCTCGCGCGGCACGCCCGCCAGGCCCGGCGCCACCGGCGCCTCGTCCATGAACAGGTAGATCGTGCCGACGACCAGATCGACCGCGAGCACGATCGCCACGACCGAGAGGAGGAACAGCGCCACCATCACGCGGCTGTTGCGCCGCGCCAGTTGCTGGTGCTCGAAGAAGCTCGCCGCCATGCGCCGCTACCCTATTTCCTCAGGAGCCGGGCGTCCAGCGCCGCCATCGACGGCGGCATCGGACCGCAGCGCAGAGCGCGTTGGTCGCGGCGGCGATGGCCGCCACGGCCAAGGCATGAGAAGCACGAACCGCGCGCTCGCGCGCCGTGCGCGATCCTGCTCCTCGAAAAAACTCAAGCTACGAGAACGAAACCTTGGGCGCCTTGCGCTCTTCGGCAGTATCGGTCGACTGCAGGAGCTCCGCCGCGGTGAAGCCGAACCTCCCCGCGAAGAGGTTGTCGGGGAAGGATTCGCGCTTGGTGTTGTATTCCATCACCGAGTCGTTGTACGCCTGGCGCGAGAAGGCGATCTTGTTCTCGGTGCTGGAGAGCTCCTCCTGCAGGCCGAGCACATTCTGATTCGCTTTTAGATCCGGATATTGCTCGAACACCGCCATCAGCCTGCCCAGCGCTCCTCCGAGCACGCCCTCGGCCTGCGCGAGTCCCTGCATCGCCGCGGGATCGCCGGGGCGCGCCGCCGCAGCCTGAGCGGCGCTCACCGCGCTGCCGCGTGCCTTGACCACCGCCTCGAGCGTGCCGCGCTCGTGCTGGATATAGCCCTTCACCGACTCGACCAGATTCGGGATCAGGTCGTAGCGGCGCTTCAACTGCACGTCGATCTGCGAGAACGCGTTCTTGAATCTGTTGCGCAGCGTGACGAGGCCGTTGTAGATGCCGATCGCCCACACCACGAGCGCGACGATGATCGCGAGAAACACCCAGCCGCCGATGCCCATGAGCTTTTCCTCCCCGCGGCTACTATAGCGCATGCCCGCCGCCTTCCGCCGCCTGCTGAACTGGGAGCGGCACGAAGCGCCGGCAGTCGCCTGGTCGTTCTCCTACTTCTTTCTCCTGCTGTGCAGCTACTACCTGCTGCGCCCAGTCCGCGACGCGCTCGCGGTCGAGGCCGGCACGCAGGCGCTGCAGTGGCTCTTCACCGCCACGTTCGTCGCGATGCTCGCGCTCGTGCCGCTCTTCGGCTGGCTCTGCCGACATCTCTCGCGCGCGCGGCTCCTGCCGGCGGTCTATGGATTCTTCGCGCTCAACCTGCTCGCCTTCGTGCTTGCGCTCGACGGCCGCGTGTTCTTCGTCTGGCTCTCGGTGTTCAACCTGTTCGTCGTGTCCGTCTTCTGGTCGTTCATGTCCGATGTCTTCGACACCGGCCAGGCCGCGCGCCTCTACGGCACCATCGCCGCAGGCGGCAGCTGCGGTGCGATCGCCGGTCCCGTGCTCGCCGCGAGCCTCGTTGCCGCCATCGGCACCAAGGGTCTCCTCTTGCTGTCAGCCGTTCTGCTCATGGGCACCGTGCTCTGCATTGTCCGCATCGCGCGCTGGTCGCAACTGCATCCCCGGCGCGGCGAGCCGCCGCCCGAGGCGCCGATCGGCGGTGGCGTCCTGGAGGGTGCGCGCGCCGCGCTCACCTCGCCCTTCCTGCTCGCGATCTGCGGCTATCTCCTCTGCTACACCGCGCTTTCGACCGCGCTTTACTTCCAGCAGGTCGAGATCGTGCGCACCGCGGTGCCCGATATGGGCGAGCGCACGCGGCTCTTCGCCGGCGTCGACCTGGCGGTGAACGTCCTCACCTTGCTGGTGCAGCTCCTCGCCTTCTCGCGGCTCGGCGCACTCATCGGCATCACCGGCATGCTCGCGCTGATGCCGCTCGTCTCGGTTTTCGGCTTCCTCTGGCTCGGCGCCACGCCGACATTAGTGGCGCTGATCGCCTTTGGCGTTACCCGGCGCGTTGGCGAATTCGCCGTGTCGAAGCCCGCTCGCGAGGCGCTCTTCACCGTCGTGCCGCGCGGCGAGCGCTACAAGGCGAAGAACTTCATCGACACCGTGGTCTACCGCGGCGGCGATGCGGCTTCGGGCTGGCTTTTCGGTTTGCTCGGCGCGGTGGCGGCGATCGCCGCCGGCCTCTCGCTCGTCTGGACGGCGCTCGCCTTCTACCTCGGGTCTAGAATGAAATCGTGGACCCGCGCAGGCGCTCCCTCCTCGCCGGCCTCGCAGCCGGAGCGCTCCTGAGCCGCGCGCACGCCGAGGTGCGGGAAGCGATCCCGCGCATCGGCCTCGGCACCTGGCAGACCTTTGACGTTGGAACGGATGCCGCGGCGCGCGCCCAACTGCGCGAAGTGCTGCGCATCTTCGCCGGCGCCGGGAAAGTCATCGACTCCTCGCCGATGTACGGCAGCTCCGAGTCGGTCGCCGGCGATCTGATCGCCGAGCTCGGCCTGCGCGATCGCCTGTTCATCGCGACCAAGGTCTACACCAGCGGCCGCGATGAGGGCATCCAGCAGATGGAGACCTCCTTCAAGCGCCTGCGCGTCGAGCGCATGGATCTCATGCAGGTTCACAACCTGGTCGACGTCGCCACGCACACCGAAACGCTCAAGCAGTGGAAAGACAAAGGCCGCGTGCGCCACATCGGCATCACGCACTACACCGCGTCGGCCTACGCCGAGGCGGAGCGCTGGCTCAAGACCGGCGCCTACGGCTTCGTGCAGATCAACTACTCGCTCGCCGAGCGCGATGCCGAAAAACGTCTCCTGCCGCTGGCCGCGGAGCGCAAGATCGCCGTCATCATCAACCGTCCGTTCGCCGAGGGTGCGCTCTTTCGCCGCACCAAAGGCAAACCGCTGCCGCCCTGGGCCGGAGAGCTCGGCATCGCGAGCTGGGCGCAGTACTTCCTCAAGTGGATCGTCGGGCATCCGGCGGTGACCTGCGCGATCCCCGGCACCGGCAGGCCAGAGCACATGCGCGACAATCTTGCCGCGGCGCAAGGCCCGCTGCCCGACGCCGCGGCTCGCAAGAAGATGCTGGAGTACTTCGACTCGCTCTAG
>DASXRW010000245.1:0-12777 GCA_036506355.1 Burkholderiales bacterium | reverse complement strand
ACGTCGGAGACGCGGGCCTGAAACTGGAGCGCGGCCGGCACCGTCACATGAGGGCCGTGGTCGCCCCCCATGCAATCGACGGCTAAAGTAACCGGCGGGGTTCCCAGCGAGATTACTCGCCCTTGGTGCGGACGACTTTCTTGCCGCGGTAGAAGCCCGTCGGGCTGACGTGGTGGCGCAGGTGCGTCTCGCCGGTGGTGGGCTCGATCGCCACCGCGGGTGCGCTCAGGTGGTCATGCGCGCGGTGCATGCCGCGCCGCGAAGGCGATTTCTTGTTTTGCTGGACTGCCATGGTGAAGCTCCTCTGTAGTCAATGCTTGCGCTGCATCATGCCGCGCAGGCCGGCAAACGGCGAACTCGCTGCCCTGTCGCTTCCCGCCTCGGTTGCCCCGGGCCGCGCCTCGCACTCATCGTGCCGCGGTGCATACGGCAGCGAGAGGATCAGCTCGTCCTCGACGAGATCGCGCACCGCCATTTCCTTGGCGGCGACGACGCGATCAGGCGCGTCAACTGCGGGCGGCTCCGCATCGATCTCCGCCTGAGACGCCGCGAGCACCAGCAGCTGTTCGGCCTGCACTTCGTGCGATAACGGGCCGAGGCAGCGCTGGCAGCGCAGCTGCAAGGTACCGCGCACGCTAAGGTGCAGACTCGGACGGCCGCGCTCATCACGCACGCCTCCCAGCGCGTACGTCACGTCGCCCGCGTCGGATACGAGCACATCCTGAAGGCGGGGAAAGCTCGATAGCGGCAGCTTTCCTTCCTGCGTCGCTCCGGCCGAAGCGAATTCAAAGCCGTCGATGACCGGCTGGTGCGACATAAAGGGGCGGATGATATCATCGTTGGAAATCCTCCGTCAAAACAAAGTGATGGCTCAGCCTCGGCGGCTCGTCCTCGCTTCGAGCTCCAGCTACCGGAAGGCGCTCCTCGGGCGGCTCGGCATTGCCTTCGAAGTGGCAGCGCCGCACGCCGACGAGCGTCCGCTCGCAGGAGAAGACGCGCCGGATACGGCGCTTCGGCTCGCCGCGCTTAAAGCCCAGTCGGTGCGCGCGGCGCACCGCGACGCGCTCATCATCGGCTCGGACCAGGTGGCGACGAGCGCCGGGCGCATCCTCGGCAAACCGGGCGACCACGCTACGGCCGCACGCCAGTTGCGCTCGTTGAGCGGCAAGAGCGCCGATTTCCACACCGCGGTTGCGCTGCTCGACGCCGCAAACGGCAGCGTGCAGACGCGCGTCGTGCCCTGCCGCGTGCACTTTCGGACGCTCGACGACGCTCGCATTGAACGCTATCTCGTGCGGGAAAAGCCCTTTGACTGCGCCGGCAGCGCGAAGGCCGAAGGCCTGGGCATCGCCCTCATCGCCCGCATCGAGACCGACGATCCGACCTCGCTCATCGGCCTGCCGCTGATCGCGCTCACCGAAATGCTCGAGCGCGCCGGATTTCCCGTCGTTTGATCCTTTACGCCATTCCGACGCCGCTCGGCGGCGCGCCGCAAGACGCTTTGCCGGCGCCCGCGCTCGCGACGATTCGCAGCCTGCAGGATTTCGTCGTCGAGAACGCTAAATCAGCACGCGCCTTCCTCGGCGCCTTGGGCATGTCGGTGCGCGAGCTGAATATCGCGGTGATCGATGAGGAGCGCGATCTGCTATCGCCGCTGCGGGAGGGACGGCCGCTAGGCCTGCTTTCCGAGGCCGGCTGCCCCGCGATCGCCGATCCCGGCGCGCTGCTCGTCGAAGCCGCGCACCGCGAAGGCTTCCGGGTCGTGCCGCTCATCGGCCCTTCGTCGATCACCCTCGCACTGATGGCCTCCGGACTCGAAGGCCAGCGCTTCGCGTTCTGCGGCTATCTGCCGCGCGAGGCCGCCGAGCGGGCGAAACGCATCCGCGAGCTGGAAGCCCGCTCGCGGCGCGAGCGGGAGACCGAGATTTTCATCGAGACGCCCTACCGGAATGACGCGTTGCTCGCCGCGCTCCTCGAGGGCTGCGCGCCCGCGACGCGCTTATGCGTCGCTGCCGACTTGACCCTGGGCACGGAAACCGTCCGCACGAGGAGCATTGCCGAATGGCGCCGCGCGCGCGACGCCATCGGCAAGCGCCCGGCGGTGTTCCTGCTCCTCGCGCACTGACACCACGGCCGAAGACGCAACTTCAGGGCACGAAGACCTGAGTGCTCGCGAGCGCCGGGCCGTCTTTCGGCGCACTGACGATCACTTGCGGCGGCTCGATGTTCGCGAGCCGGGCGCGCTCGGTGCCCTCGCCCATCGCGACGTGCAGAGCGTAGAGCGCGACCGCGTTCACGGCGACCGCAAAGCCCAGCACTCCTATGCGTACGTACTTCATGGCGGACCTCCCTTCCCATGAGCACGATAGGCCTGCCGGGGACGCCGGTCAGCGACGCACGGCGCGCCGCGGCTGTGCGGAATTCACCTCAATAGCGGGGCACCCAGGCCGCGCGCAGGGCAAATTCCGCAAGCGAGCTTGCCACCGACGCGCCGAAGCGCTTGGCGACTTTCTCGGCGAAGCCTTCCTTCTGCGTGTAGTCGACGATGTCCTCGGCCTTGACGACCTCGCGCGCCACGGAGTCGAGGCTGCCAAAGCCGTCGGCGAGGCCGAGCTCGACGCTCTTCTGGCCGGTCCAGATGAGGCCGCTGAACATGTCGGGCGTCTCCTTCAGCCGCTTGCCGCGGCCTTCGCGCACCACGCCGATGAACTGCTCGTGAATGTCCTTCATCAGGCCCTTGATGTATTCCTTGTCCTTGTCCTCGAGCGGCGAGAACGGATCGAGCATGCCCTTGTTCTCGCCCGCGGTGATCAGGCGCCGCTCGACGCCGAGCTTGTCCATCAGGCCGGTGAAGCCGAAGCCGTTCATCAGCACGCCGATCGAGCCGACGATGCTCGCTTTGCCGACGTAGATGCGGTCGGCGCCGGCGGCGACGAAGTAGCCTCCCGAGGCGCAGATGTCCTCGACCACGGCGTAGAGCGGAATGTCGGGATATTTCTTGCGCAGCCGGCGCATCTCGTCGTAGATGGTCTGCGCCTGCACCGGGCTGCCGCCGGGCGAATTGATGCGCACGATCACGCCCTGGGTGTTCTTGTCCTTGAACGCCGCCTGCAGCGACGCCGTGATCTTCTCCGCGCTCGCATCGGTGCCGGGGGCGATGAGCCCGCTGAGCTCGACCATGGCGGTGTGCTTCTTCCCGCCGGTCAGATCGGTGCGGCTGCTCCAGTCGACCATCACGATCAGCAGGAAGCTGATGTACGCAAAAGTGAGCAGCTTGAAGAAGATCCCCCAGCGGCGCCGGCGGCGCTGCTCGACGAGCGCGTCCGCGGCGAGCTTGGTGATGAGCTCGCGCTCCCAGTTTGGATTGTTTTCAGTCATCTTCGAACCCCGTGAAATAAACCATGCCATCGCGTTCCTCCACCAGGAGCTTCACCAGGGGCGTGCCGTTGCACGGGCCGCCGACGCAGCCGCCGCTCGCCGCGTCGTAGGTGGCGCCGTGGGTCGAGCACAGGAGATCGCGTCCGTCAGAATCGAAAAATACTCCTTCCTGCCAATCGAGTTCCATCGCAACGTGCGCGCAGCGGTTGAGATACGCATGCACCCTGCCCCGGTAGCGGATGGCGAAGGCCGGCGCCGGCTCGCCGAAGTACTCGACCTCGAAGCGCACGCCGCTCCCCGAATCGGCGAGCGCCAGCGATGGGCAGATCAGCCGTGCTGCATCAGCCATCGGTCGAGCTCCGGGACGCTCGCCACGCAGGCGCGCGGCTGACAGGAACGCAAGCCTTCTTCGGCATGGGCGCCGTAGGTTACCGCCAACGCGTCGACGCCCGCTGCGCGCGCCATATCGAGGTCGTGCGAGGTATCGCCGATCATGAGCGCGCCCTGCGCCTGGACCTCGAGCTCATCCATCAGCTCGAAGAGCATCGCCGGATGCGGCTTGGGCTGCGTTTCGTCGGCGCAGCGCGAGGCGCGGAAGAATGGTTTTAGGCCGGTGGCTTCCAGCGAACGGTCCAGACCACGGCGGCTCTTGCCCGTGGCGATCCCCAGCACGCGGCGCTCGCAAAGCGAGGCGATCAGCTCGCGCATCCCGGCGAAGAGATCCATCGAGTGCTCGCGCGCGCGGAAGTGGTGACGGTAGCGCTCGACGAATTCGCCGGTGCGCTCGGGCATGAGCCCCGGCACCGCGAGGCGCAGCGCGTCGTGCAGGCCGAGGCCGATGACGTGGCTCGCCTGTTCCTTGGTCGGCACTTCTAGATCCAGGTCAGCGGCCGCGAGCCGAATGCATTCGGCGATGGTGCTGGCCGAGTCGATGATCGTCCCGTCCCAGTCGAAGACCAATAGCCGGTATTTCACAGCTGCTCGGCAAAGGCCGCCATGTCGCCGGGCAGCCGAGCTTCGAGGCGCACGCGCTCGCCGGTGAGCGGATGGGCGAAAGCAAGGCGGCTGGCGTGCAGAAAAAGCCGCTTCACGCCGCGCTTGGCGAGCGCGCGATTGAGCTCGAAATCGCCGTACTTGTCGTCGCCGAGCACCGGGTGTCCAGCATGCGCAAGATGCACGCGGATCTGGTGGGTGCGGCCGGTGAGCAGGCGCACTTCGAGCAGGCTGAAGTCGCGCGCCTTTTTGGTCACCTTCACTTTAGTACGCGCGCTCATGCCGCCCTCGCGCACGCTCACGCGGCGCTCGCCCGAGCCGGTGACGTACTTATGGAGCGGTTCGGTCAGCTCGAACGACTGCTGCGCCGGCACACCCTTGACGATGGTGGTGTAGACCTTCTCCACCTCGCCCTCGCGCAGTTGGCGATGAAGCTCGACAAGCGCGCTACGCTTCTTGCAGACGATGAGCAGACCCGAGGTGTCGCGATCCAGCCGGTGGGCAAGCTCGAGCACCTTGGTCTGCGGGCGCGCAGCGCGCAGCGACTCGATCACGCCGAAGCTGACGCCGCTGCCGCCATGCACGGCGACACCGGCGGGCTTGTCCACCACCAATAGGGACGCATCTTCGTGCACCACGGGGAACTCGGCTGGCTTTGCAGTTTTTACCGTGTTGGAAACGCGGACCGGCGGCAGGCGCACGCGGTCGCCGATTTGCAGCCGGTAGTCGGGGCCAACGCGGCCGCTATTGACCCGGACCTGGCCGCTGCGCAGCACCCGATAGACATGGCTTTTCGGCACGCCCCGCAGGCGCCGGAGCAGGAAATTGTCGATGCGCTGCGCGGCGCTTTCCTCGCCGACCTCGACCCAGGTCGCCTTGGGACGAGAAGCGAGCTTGTTTAAGTCATTCATTTTCCGTATGATCTCCGGGTCGCTTCGAGTTGCGAGGCACAGGAAGAGCCGGCAGTGCCGGACCCCTGCAACCCGCCTCCTGCCCGGCCACAGCCAGGCCTGAAGCGCTGGTTAATTTCGCTCACCGGAAGTAGCGATACTACTAGTAGCGCGCGCAGGGTTAGTTTCCAACGGACCTCATCGCCCCAAGCGGGGCGCCATTCCAACTAGGAGAGCCCAGGCCGCAAGTCTCCTGCGCGCGCAGGAGAACAACAAGTGAAGCGAATGTTATTCAACGCGACCCAGCAAGAAGAGCTGCGCGTCGCGATCGTCGACGGACAAAAGCTCGTCGACCTCGATATCGAGTCGGCATCAAGGGAGCAACGCAAAAGCAACATCTATAAAGGCGTCATCACCCGCATCGAGCCGAGCCTCGAGGCCGCCTTCGTCGACTATGGCGAGGAGCGGCACGGGTTCCTGCCGTTCAAGGAAGTCTCCCGCAGCTATTTCAAGCCGGACGTCGACGTCGCCCGCGCCCGCATCCAGGACGCGCTGCGCGAAGGCCAGGAGCTGATCGTCCAGGTCGAGAAGGACGAGCGCGGCACGAAAGGCGCGGCGCTCACCACCTTCATCAGCCTCGCCGGCCGCTATCTCGTGCTGATGCCGAACAACCCGCGCGGCGGCGGCGTCTCGCGCCGGGTGGAGGGCGAGGACAGGAACGAACTTCGCGACACCCTCGACCAGCTGCAGCTGCCCGAAGGCATGAGCGTCATCGCTCGCACCGCCGCGATCGGGCGCACGTCCGAGGAGCTCAACTGGGACCTGAACTACCTGATGCAGCTGTGGCGCGCGGTCGAAAGCGCGGCCACCGACCAGTCGAAGAAGCCGTTCCTCATCTATCTCGAGTCGAGCCTGGTGATCCGCGCGATCCGCGACTACTTCCAGCCCGACATCGGCGAGATCCTGATCGACACCGAGGAGATCTTCGAGCAGGCCAAGGCGTTCATGCAGACCGTGATGCCCGGCAACGTCGGCAAGGTGAAGCTCTACCGCGACGACGTTCCGCTCTTCTCGCGCTTCCAGATCGAGCACCAGATCGAGAGCGCCTACTCGCGCCAGGTGGCCCTGCCCTCCGGCGGCGCCATCGTCATCGACCATACCGAGGCGCTGGTCGCGATCGACGTCAACTCGGCGCGCGCCACCAAGGGCGGCGACATCGAGGAGACGGCGCTGCGCACCAACCTGGAGGCGGCCGACGAAGTGGCACGCCAGCTGCGCCTGCGCGACTTGGGCGGCCTGATCGTGATCGACTTCATCGACATGGAGTCGCAGAGGAACCAGCGCGAGGTGGAGAATCGCCTGCGCGACGCACTCAAGTTCGACCGCGCGCGCGTGCAGATCGGCAAGATCTCGCGCTTCGGCCTGATGGAGCTCTCGCGCCAGCGGCTGCAGCCCTCGCTCGAGGAGACCGCGCACATCAACTGCCCGCGCTGCAGCGGCACCGGTTTCATCCGCGGCACCGAATCCACGGCCCTGCACGTGCTGCGGATCATGCAGGAAGAGGCCATGAAGGAGAACACCGGCGCCGTGCACGCCCAGGTACCGGTGGATGTGGCGTCCTTCCTGCTCAATGAAAAACGCGCCGAGATCCAGAAGCTCGAGGGCCGGCTGAAAGTGAACATCGTGATGGTGCCCAACCCGCACCTCGAGACGCCGCACTACAAGGTGCAGCGCCTGCGCCACGACGAGCTGAACGAGATGGAAAAAGTGCCCTCGAGCTACGAGATGGTCGAACGGCCGGAAGAGCCGAAGGCGCCCGGCGCCGAGACCGCGGAAGCAAAGGTCGAGCGCCAGCAGCCGGTGGTAAAGACCATCACGCCGTCACAGCCCGCGCCGGTCATCGACGAATCCCAGCCGCGGCCGCCGCGCGCACCGCAGCCCGTGCCCGCACCGCAGCAGGCTGCGCAGCAAGTGGTCCAGCCCGTCGCCGCCGTGGCAGAAGGTTTGCTCTCCCGCATCTTCGGGTTCTTCAAGGCGCCCGCGCCCGCTGCCACTCCGGCGCCGGCGCCGGTTCAGGCGCAGCCGCAGCGCGACCACCGGCGCCGCGACCAGCAACGCCGCGACAGCCGCGGCGGTGGACGCGATGGCCGCGGGGATCGCGATCGCGGCGATCGTGGTGATCGCCAGCAGCAAGGCCGGCTGGAAAGCCGACGCAACGGACAGCCCCAGCAACAGCGCGACGGCCAGGGTCAGCGCCAAGATAGACGGCCCGATCGTGGGCCGCGCCCCGACCGCGGGCCGCGCCCCGACCGCGGGCCGCAGCGTCAGCCGCAGCAGGGACAGCAGCCACAGCAGCAGGGACAGCAGCCGCGTCCGCCGATGTCAGGCGAAGCGCCGCAAGTCCATCAACTCGCGCCCGAAGGCCAGGCTCCGCGGCCCGAGCGCGAAGGCGAAGAGCATCGGCGCGGCCGACGCAACCGCGGCGGCCGCGACCGCGACCGCAATCGCGCAGACCGTCCGCGCGAGGGGCGCGCGCTCGAGGAGCAGTCGCCCGCAGCCGCTGCCCTCGCCGAGCAGCAACGCCGCATCCACGAGCTCGAGTCGCGCGCGGAACAGACGCAGCACGAGGAGCCTCGGCAACAGCGCGAAGAGCCTCAGCCACGGCACGAAGAGCCTCAGCAGCAGCCTCGCTACGAGCCGCCGGCGCCGGTCGAGCAGCCGCGCGTGGAGCAGCGGCGGGCCGAAGAGCCGCGCGCCGAGCAGCCGCGCATCGATCCGCAGCAGCTCTTGAAGGATGCGGGTCTGGTGATGATCGAGACCGACCGCGCCAAGGTAACGGTGCAGCCGCAGGTGGTCGAGGACGCCCAGCCGGTCGGGCGCCCGCGCCGCGAGCGGCCGAAGCCGCCGCCGCAGGAAGACGAGCTGGTCCAGATCGAGACGACTAGGAAGTAGCGCTCTTCAGCTCCTGGAGGAGGTCGCGGCACGCGGCCTCCACCAGATCGAGCACCTGCTCGAAGCCTTCCGGCCCGCCGTAGTACGGGTCGGGCACGTCGCTTCCCGCGACAAAGAGGCGCAGCTTATGCCGTTGCTCGCGCGGCGCCATGCGCTCGAGCGCGCGCAGGTGGCCGCGATCCATGGCGAGGATCAGATCGAACTCCGCGAAGTCGCTCGGCCGCACCTGCCTTGCGCGCAGCGTGCTCAGGTCGTAGCCGCGTTCTTTGGCGTGGTGCTGCGCACGCTCGTCAGGCGCCGCGCCGACGTGCCAGTCGCCGATACCGGCCGATGCAATGCGCAGCTCGATGCCCTCCTCGGCCGCAAGATGCCGCAGCACCCCTTCGGCGGTCGGCGAGCGGCAGATGTTGCCGGTGCAGACGAACAAGACCGAGCGCTTCAGTAAAGGTCCTTCGTCATGTGCATGCTGGAATACCGAAAGCCGCTTTTCTCATAGAGAGCGCGCGCGGCCGCGGCGAGCGCCTGCCGGCCCAGGCCTTTGCCGCGCTGCGCCTTCTCCAGCCGGAAATCGAAGATGAAGGCCTTGCGCTTGCCGTGGCGCTGCTTGAGATCGAACCACAGCATGCCGATCGCCTTGTCGTTTTCAGAGAGCACGATGGTGTAGAGATGATGCCCGGGCGTCGCCACGCTTTTGGGCAGCAGCTCGGCATACTCGGCCTTCGCCTTCGCGAGCGCTTTCTTCGGATCGACGTCGCCGGCGCGGATGTGGTCGCGGGCGTATGCGGGCACGGCGAGCTTGAGATAGCGCCTGAATTCGATCGTCGTCATCGACCGTAACGCGACCCGAGGTGCATCCATGGCTGCCCTAAGATACCGCCAAATGGCGGCTATAAAAATTCGCCGTGCGCAGCGGCGCGACGCGCCGGCCCTGATTGCCTTCAACAGCGCGATGGCGCTCGAGACCGAGGGCAAGCTGCTGATGCCTCGCGTCATCGGCGCCGGAGTACGCGGACTGCTGCGCCGGCCCGACTCGGGCTTCTACACCGTGGCCGAGCTCGGCGGCGAAGTCATCGCCGCGCTCATGGTGACGAAGGAATGGAGCGACTGGCGAAACGGCGACTTCTGGTGGATCCAGAGCGTCTACGTGCGCCCGGAGCACCGCCGGCGTGGCATCTACAAGCGCCTCTACCGTTACCTCCAGGTGCTCGCGGCCAAGCAACGCGCCGTGTGCGGCTTCCGCCTTTACGTCGAGCGGACGAATCGGCGCGCGCAGGCGACGTATCGCGCCTCCGGCATGGCGCGCACGCACTACATGGTATTCGAGCAGCTGAAGCCCGGCGTGCGCTTCTTTACCCCCGTGCGAAGGTCCCGCTAGCGGTAGAAAACATGGCGGCCGATGCGCGCTACGCGCACGCGCTCCTTCGACCAATCCGGCCGGACGTACGTGGCGTGGTAGTGCAGCACGCCCGGCAGCGCCGCTGGGCGCCGCTGGTAGTAGACGTCTTCCGCGATCTTGACCGCGCGTCGCCATTCGGGTCCGGCGGGTGCGTCGACGTCGCCCTCGGTCCAGGAGAACGCGCTCTTCTGGTACACCACCTCGCAGACCGTCTTGGGATAGAGCGGCGAGGCCTTGCGGTTCATGGTGACCTCGGCTACCGCGTACTGTCCGGCCGGCGATTCGCCGCGCGCCTCGTAGTAGATGTTGCGCGCCAGGCACTCGAGGCTGCGCGCGTGGAACTCCCGCACCGCGGCGTGCTGCGCGTCGCGCTGGCTGAACACCGCTTCCGCCGCAGCTGCGAGCACGCCCACTACGAAGGCGAAGAACAGCGCGCACGCCAGAGCCGCCTTGTCGAGCCGGTGCCAGAACAGGCGCAGTTTCCAGAGCATCGGCACGACTTTGCCGGCCCCGCCGCGCCGCGCTGAAGGTCAAATTGCCTGCGGCTACGGCGCCGGGCGTAAGCGAGTGTTCGAGACGACGCCGGAAGGGGAAAACAGCACGACGAACTCGCTGCGGCCGAACGGCGGCTCGGGCCGATCGGACTGATAAGCCCAGACCTCGTAGCCGCTATCGAAGCGCACGAGCGCCGCTTTGCCGAACGCGGCCGCCACGTCGGCTTTCGAGCCGCCGATGGCGATTCCATCGCTCGCGGCCGCATCCATGTATTCGAACTCGACCAGCGTGTGGTCGGGCCAGCTCTTGTCCCCCAGCGGCAGGATGTACGCGCGGTCGAGGAGCGCCTCGCAATCGCAATGCGGCAGGTCCGCCTTCGTGGTGCGGCCGTGCGCCATGCCGGCGTAGAGTTGCCCGACCGAGAGCACCTGGCGGCGCGCACCATCGGCCAGCGTGACGGCGAACAACGGCCGCTCCGCGAAGAAAAGGTACGGCGCGTAGCTGCGATTGCAGAAATCGGCCGCATCCAGCACCAGGTCGAAGAAGCGCCCGATGACCGACGGATAGCGGGACACCAGTCCCGCCTGCATCCCGACGAGGCACTCCAACCGCAGGTCGCCGAGCCGCCGCGTATCAGGCGGCGATCCGGGCGTGCGGATCTCCGCGCGCCAGGTCATGGTTTGCGCCTTGCGCTCGGATCGCACCACGGCATCCTCGTCCAGCGCTTGCTGGTAGCGCGTCAGCGTGAACGTGTGATCGGCCGCCACCGCGACGGGCCGCTTGAACCGCTCGCCGACGATCTGCAGCGCGATGGCCTCCATATTGGTATCGCGCTTGCGCGGCAGGAGCCTGTACCGCAGCGTGGCATTCGGCGCCAACGCATGCCTCTCGTCGAAGAGCTCCATGCCTTGCACCATCTTGCGGTACGACTTGTCGACCGGCTGGCGCAGCGCCGTGATCTCGATGGTCTGGTCGGCCCAGGCGGGCGCGCTCGCCAGCAAAGCGGCCAGCGCGATGCGAGCGCTACTCCGATGCCAGCTCGACACCGAAGACCTTCTTCTTCAGCTCCGCGAGCTGATCTCTCGCCCGCGCGGCTTCCTCGAACTCGAGGTTGCGCGCGTGCTGCAGCATCTTCTTCTCGAGCGCCTTGATCTCGCGCGCGAGCTGCTTCTCGCTCATTGCCTCGTAGCGCGCCTCTTCTTCGGCAACCTGGGCTTCCGACGCGTCGTACACGCCGTCGATCATGTCCTTGATGCGCTTCATCACGCCGGTGGGCGTGATGCCGTGCTGCGCGTTATAGCCGACCTGCTTGGCGCGGCGCCGGTCGGTTTCGCCGATGGCGCGCTTGATCGAATCGGTGATCGTGTCGGCGTAGAGGATCGCCGTGCCGTTGATGTGGCGCGCGGCGCGGCCCATCGTCTGGATGAGCGAGCGCTCCGAGCGCAGGAAGCCTTCCTTGTCCGCGTCGAGGATCGCGACCAGCGACACCTCGGGCAGATCGAGGCCTTCGCGCAGCAGGTTGATGCCCACCAGCACGTCGAACTCGCCCAGCCGCAGGTCGCGGATGATCTCGACGCGCTCGACCGTCTCCACCTCGGAATGGAGGTAGCGCACCTTCACGCCGTGCTCCGAGAGATATTCCGTGAGCTCTTCTGCCATGCGCTTGGTCAGCGTGGTGACGAGCACGCGCTCCAGCTGCTTCACCCGCAAGCTGATCTCCGACAGCAGATCGTCCACCTGGGTCGACGCCGGCCGCACGATGACTTGCGGGTCCACCAACCCGGTCGGCCGCACCACCTGCTCCACGATCGCGCCGCCCGATTTCTCCCGCTCGTAATCCGCCGGCGTCGCGGAGACGAACACCGTCTGGCGCACGACCTTCTCGAACTCGTCGAAGCGCAACGGGCGATTGTCCAATGCCGACGGCAGGCGAAAACCATACTCGACCAGGTTCTCCTTGCGCGAGCGGTCGCCCTTGTACATGCCGCCGAGCTGCGGGATGGTGACGTGGCTCTCGTCGACGATCATCAGCGCGTCGTGCGGCAGATAATCGATCAGCGTGGGCGGCGGCTCGCCGGGCTGCCGGCCGGAAAGATGGCGCGAGTAGTTCTCGATGCCTTTGCAGAAGCCGAGCTCGGCCAGCATCTCCAGATCGAACCGGGTGCGCTGCTCGATCCTTTGCGCCTCGACCAGGCGCCCGGCGTCCTGGAAGAACTGGATGCGCTCGCGCAGCTCGGCCTTGATCGCGTCGACTGCGCGCAGCGTCGTCTCGCGCGGCGTCACGTAGTGGCTCGAGGGGTAGACCGTGAAGCGCGCCATGGGATGCAGCACGCGGCCGGTCAATGGATCGAACACCTCCAGCTTTTCGACCTCATCGTCCAGCAGCGAGATGCGGATCGAATGCTCCGCGTGCTCCGCGGGGAACACATCGATCACGTCGCCGCGCACGCGGAAGGTGCCGCGGCGGAAGTCGAGCTCGCTGCGCGTGTACTGCATGGCGACGAGCCGCGCCAGCACGTCGCGCTGCGAGAGCTTCTCGCCCTGGCGCAGGTGCAGGATCATGCCGTGGTACTCGGACGGATCGCCGATGCCGTAGATCGCCGACACCGTGGCGACGATCACCACGTCGCGCCGCTCGAGCAGCGATTTCGTCGCCGAGAGCCGCATCTGCTC
>DASXRW010000244.1:0-2543 GCA_036506355.1 Burkholderiales bacterium | reverse complement strand
TGGCTTCGAACATGAGCGCGCGCGCCGTGGCGAGCATCTGCTGCTCGCCGCCGGACAGCGTGCCCGCGATCTGGCCGCGGCGCTCCGCGAGCCGCGGAAAGAGCGCAAAGCAATGCTCTAGGCGACGCTGCGTTTCCGATTTATTCGATGAAAGGAAGGCGCCGGCCAGCAGGTTCTCCTGCACCGTGAGCTCGCGAAACGGTCGCCGGCGCTCCGGGCAGTGCACCAGTCCGCGCCGGCGGATCTCGTGCGCCGGCAGCGCGTCGATGCGCTCCCCCGCGAAGCGCACCTCGCCTTCGAGCGCGATGTCGCCGTCGGTGCCACGCTTCATGCGCCGCTCGAAGCCCACCAGGCCCGAGATCGCGCGCAGCAGCGTCGACTTGCCGGCGCCGTTGGGGCCGACCACGCCGACAAACTCGCCCTCGGCGACCTCGAGCGACAGGCCGTTCAGGATCTGCGCCTTGTCATAGCGCACCGAGAGGTTGCGCACTTCAAGCAGCGGCATCGGCGGTCCCGAGATAGGCCTCGATCACTTTCGGGTTTTTGACGACCTCGGCCGGCGCGCCATCCGCGATGATCTCGCCATGGTCGACGACGATCACGCGGTCGACGATCGACATCAGCTCCTTCAGCTTGTGCTCGATCATCAGCACCGCGGCGCCTTCCGAATGCAGCCGCCCGAAGCGCCCGCCCTTGTGCAGGCGCCGGATCGATTTCGCGAGCAGCTCCGATTCGGTCGGGTTCAGGCCGCCGAGCGGCTCATCGAGCAAGAGGAGCTCGGGCTCGGTGGCGATCGCGCGCGCCACCTCGAGGCGTTTCAAGTCGCCCTGCGAGAGCGCGGACGCCGGCTCGAGCGCCATGTCGGAGATGCCGACGAACTCCAGCGCATCGAGCGCCTTGGCCTCGATGCGCTTCACCCATTCGCCGCGGCTGCGTGCGCGCGGCGCGATCAGCGGCACCATGACATTGGCGACGATGGGCAGGTGGCGGAAGGGGCGCGTGTTCTGAAAGGTGCCCGCAATGCCGCGCTGCACGACTTCCCAGGGCGGCAGCGCGGTGATGTCTGCGCCCCGGAAGACGATACGCCCCGAATCGGGGCGCAGGATCTTGGTGATCAGGCGCAAAAGGGTGGTCTTGCCGGCGCCGTTGGGCCCGATCAGCCCGACGATCTGGTCGCGGGAAAGCTCGAAGCTCACGCCGTTGACGGCGGTGAGGCCGCCGAAGCGCTTGGTGAGGCTATCGATGCGGAAAAACGGCGCGGCCAGGGCGATTTATCGTTGTGTGCGGTTGTGCAAAGGATGTTAGCGCAGTCATGCACGCTCGCTAGAATCGGGCGGCAATGGACGACCCGTTCCTCCAGCGCATGGATTCCGAGCTCGCGGGCTGGACCGACCCGGTCCGGCGCCTGCGGGACGCGATCGAGAACGACGAGTTCGAGCTGTACTGCCAGCCGATCCTGCAGTTCGCCGGCGACGAGCGCTACCCGATGGCGGAGGTGCTGGTGCGCCTGCGCGAGGAAGAGCGCGCACTCCTGCCGCCCGGGGAGTTCCTGCCGGTATTCGAGCACTACCGGATGATGGCGCAGCTCGACCGCTGGGTGGTGCGTCACACCATCAAGCGGCTGGCGGGCGGCTCGCGCGTGCCGCGCTTCACGGTCAATCTTTCCGGCCAGGCGCTCGACGACGAGGAGTTTCCGCGCTTCGTCGCGGCGCAGCTCAGCTCCCAGCAGGTGCCGGCGGACAAGCTGCTCTTCGAGATCGACGAAAGCGATGCGCTGCTGCGGCTAGGCGCCTGCAAGCGCTTCAGCGATGCCTTCCGCGCGATCGGTGGCGCGTTGCTGATCGATGGCTTCGGCCACCGCGCCGTATCGTTCGTCCCGGTGAAGGAGCTCGGCGTGAAGTTCGTCAAGGTCGACGGCAGCATCTGCCGCAAGCTGCTCTCGAGCGATACGGCGCGCAACAAGCTCAACGCCATCCTGCGCGTCGGCCAGACCCTCGGCTACGCCATCGTCGCGGAGTGCGTGGAAGATCAGGACGTGCTGCTGCGCCTGAAAGCGATGGGCGTCGCCTACGCGCAGGGCTTCGGCATCTACCAGCCGCATCAGATCGACGCGCTGGCGCGGGTTTAAGCGGTCTCTTCCCTTAGCTCGCGACGCGAGACCTTGCCGACGTCGGTCTTCGGCAGCTCGCCGCGGAACTCCACGACGTGCGGCACCTTGTACTCGGCCAGGCGCTCGCGGCAGAACGCCTTCACTTCGTCCTCGCTCACTTTGCCGCGCGCGTCGCCCTGCAGCACCACGATCGCCTTGATGCGCTGGCCCACCGCGGGATCGGGCACGCCGACCACCCCCGCGGCCTTGATCTGCGGATGGCCGTAGAGCACGTCCTCGACATCCTTGGCGAAGACCGAATGGCCCTTGAACTTGATGAGGTCCTTGGAGCGGTCGTAGTAGTGGAAGTAGCCCTCGTCGTCCATGCGCACCAGGTCTCCGGTGCGCATCCAGCGCCGGCCTGCTCTCTCGACGAACGCACGCTCGTTCTCCT
>DASXRW010000243.1:0-12370 GCA_036506355.1 Burkholderiales bacterium | reverse complement strand
ATGCGTGCATGCGCATGCGGCGAGCGCACCATGGCGGCATAGGCTTGGCCGGGAAGCTGGAAGTCGTCGCTGTAACAGCCCTTGCCGGTGAGGAAGCGTTCGTCTTCCTTGCGCGGCACCGCGCTCCCGATGCCCTGCGGGGCAGCGCGCGCTTTCCATTGCAGAAAGGACATTTGCTCCTTAGTATTTCACGGCAGCGGGGTATAAGCGTTCAGCCGTTCGCCGCGGCGGGAAATTGCCCGAGCATGCGCTTATATGATCGTCTACACGCCGCCAGCCCCAGCGAAGACCATCCCGGTGATCGATTTCTTGGGGAAGGACGTTCCCCGCGAAATCCACAAGGCCTGCCGCGAGACGGGCTTTTTCTACGTCGCCAACCATGGCGTGCCGCAAGCGCTGATCAGCGCGCAGTTCGACTGCGCGCGGCGCTTCTTCGAGCTGCCCGCGTCCGAGAAGCTCGCGCTGCACATGAAGAACTCGGCCTCCACTGCGGGCTACGAGCCCATCGGCGGCCAGATCCTCGACAGCCAGGATGCGAGCGCGGAAAAGGCGCCGCCCGATCTAAAGGAAAGCTTCTATATCGCGATGGAGCTTCCGGACGAGCACCGGTGGGCGCAGAAGAAGATCCGCAGCTTTGGCCACAACCAGTGGCCCGAGCTGGCGGGCTTCAGGGAGCAGATGCTCGCCTACCAGGCGGCGGTGCGTGCGCTCGGCAACCGCGTGCTCGCCATGCTCGCGCTCTCGCTCGAGCTGCCCGAGGACTTCTTCGTGCCGTTCTACGACATGCCGGGTACCACGCTGCGGCTCTTGCGCTACCCGCCGCACCCGCGCGCGGCGCTCGCCAATCAGCTCGGCGCCGGCGCGCATACCGACTGGGGAGGCATCACGCTGCTCGTGCAGGACGAGCTCGGCGGGCTGGAAGTGCGCAACGTCGAGGGCGACTGGATCCAGGCACAGCCGGTGCCCGGCACGTTCGTCGTCAATCTCGGCGATCTGATGCAGCGCTGGACGAACCGCGTCTACCGCTCGAACATGCACCGCGTGAAGAACAACAGCTCGACGCAGGATCGCTACTCGATCCCTTTCTTCTACAGTCCGCGTCCCGACTCGCGCATCGAGTGCATGCCCACCTGCACCGACGAGCGTAACCCGCCGAAATACCCGCCGTGCACCGCGGCCGAGCACACCTACGAAATGTTCCGCCGCAGCTACGGCTTCTCGCCTTCGGCATCCCAGAGGAGCGCAATGTGATGAGAGCCGCGTTTTTCGTTTTGCTGCTGGCGCTGGCCCCGGCGGTCGACGCGCAGACCAAGATCAAGATGACCCTCGACTGGCGCTTCGAGGGCCAGACCTCGTTCATGTGGCTGGGACTCGCGCGCGGCTACTTCCAGCAGGAAGGCCTCGACGTGCAGGTCGACGCCGGCTCGGGCTCGACCGCCGCGATCCAGCGCATCCACACCGGCGCCTATGACATGGGCCTGGGCGACACCTCGGGGCTGATCGAGTACTACGGCAACAACCCGGGGCAGACGCGCCTGCAGATGGTCTACCTGCAATACGACGAGGCGCCGATCGCCTACTACGCGTTGAAGAAGAGCGGCGCGAAGACGATCGCCGATCTCGCCGGCAAGCCGCTCGCCGGCGCGCCCTTCGAAGTGACGCGCAAGATGTTCCCGGTGTTCGCCAAGGCGGCGAACATCGATCCGGCGTCGGTGAGGTGGGTCACGGTCGACCCGCAGCTGCGCTCGAACGCAGTGATCAAGGGCGACGCCTTCGCCTGCGGCGGCTTCCTCACCGTGCCCCTGGAATTCGAGGCGCGCGGCGTCAAGCGTGAAGACCTGGCGGAGCTCAAGGTGTCCGACGTCGGCGTGCGCGTCTACGGCAATGGGCTTTTGGTTTCCAGCAGGCTGATCGCGGAGAACCCCAAAGTCGTGCAGGGCTTCGTACGCGCGATGAACCGCTCGTTCCGCGAGATGCTCGCCAATCCCGATGCGGCGGTGAAGGCGCTCAACGCGCGCGATCCGTTGACCGAATACAAGCAGGAGATGGAGCGCATCACGCTGCTCAGGCCGGCGATCGAGACCTCGCGCACGCGCACTACCGGTTTCGGCCACGTCGACCTGGCGACGCTCGCGAACCAGATCGAGTACGTGGCGAGCTCGGTGCAGCTCAAGTCGAAACCCAAGGCGGATGAGCTCTTCAACGCGAGCTTCCTGCCGCCGCTCGCGGAGCGGCTGCCGCTGAAGTAGTCAGCCCTCCCGGCGCACCGCGCTCTCGTGCCAGCGGCGCAGCGCGAAGTGCGTGACGAGCGTGAGCAGGATGAAGATCAGGATGCCCGTGCCCGTAATCATGAAGAGCGCGGCGAACATGCGCGGGATGTTGAGCTGGTAGCCGGCCTCCAGAATGCGGTAAGCGAGGCCGGACTGGATGCCGCCCGAGCCGGCGACGAACTCGGCCACCACCGCGCCGATGAGGGCGAGCCCACCGCTGATGCGCAGCCCCCCGAGGAAGAACGGCAGCGCGCTCGGCAGGCGCAGGTACCAGAACACCTGACGGCGCGATGCGCCATAGAGCTGGAGCAAATTGAGGAGGTTGTGGTCGGTGCTGTTCAGGCCGAGCGTGGTGTTCGAGACGATCGGGAAGAACGACACGATCCACGCGCAGATGAGGAGCGCGGTCGCCGTATCCTTCACCCAGATTATGATGAGCGGCGCGATCGCCACGATCGGCGTCACCTGCAGGATCACGGCGTAGGGGAAGAAGCTGAGCTCGATCCACTTCGACTGCGCGAAGAGCACCGCGATCAGGACGCCGAGCACCGTCGCGGCGGTGAGCGCGCCGAGCGTGATCAGCACGGTGACGACGAGCGAGGGGTAGAGCGTCGCCCAGTCGCGTAGCAGCGCCTGTACGATCGCGACCGGCCCCGGCAGGATGTAGACCGGAAGCTCGCGCACGCGCACGAAGATCTCCCAGGCGGTGAGCCCGATGAGCAGGATGAGCGTGGGCGGGAGCACCCGGGTCAGGAAATACTTCAAGAGCGCATCGCCTCCGCGAGCCGCGCCGACACGGTGCGGCACTGCTCGGCATAGTCATGAGAGGTGCGGAACGACGGCTCGCGCGGCGAGGGCACCTGGATCGGCACCTCCGAGCTGACGCGTCCCGGGCGCGCGCTCATGACGAGGATCCGGGTCGAGAGATAGACGGACTCGAAAACGCTGTGCGTCACGAACACCACCGTCCAGTGCTGGTCCGCCCACAGCTTGAGGAGATCATCGTTCAGGCGAAAGCGCGTGATCTCGTCGAGCGCCGCGAACGGCTCATCCATTAGGAGGATCTCCGGCTCGGCGACCAGCGCGCGCGCGATCGACACGCGCATGCGCATGCCGCCGGAGAGCTCGCGCGGGTAGGCGGTGCCGAAGCCGGCGAGTCCCACCTGCTCCATCGCGCGCTCGATGCGCGGCGCAGCCTCGGCGCGGGCCATGCCACGCACGCGCAGCGGCAGGTAGATGTTGTTTAACACCGTCGCCCACGGCATCAGCGTCGCGTCCTGGAACACGAAGCCGATGTCGCGGCGCTGGTCCGCCCACTCGATCGCGCCGCGCGTGGGATCGCCGAGGCCGGCGATCAGCCGCAGCACCGTGCTCTTGCCGCAGCCCGAGGGGCCGAGCAGGCTGACGAACTCGCCCTCGCGGATGGCGAGGTCGAGGCCTCGCAGCGCCTCGACCCCGTTGGAATAGACCTTGTCGACGCCGCGCAGCGCGACGAGCGCCGGCGCCTCGCGCATCAATTGCGCTTGAGGTTCATGCCATGGCCCTTGTTGATGAACTGCAGCGTGTAGGCCTTGGAGACGTCGATGTCGGCGGGATAGACCCCCGCCTTGACCATGGTGTCGGTGAACTCCTTCCAGCGCGCGTCGCTCATGGCGCCGATGCCGAGCTTGAGCGCGTCGCCCGAGTCGACGATGCCGTACTCCAGCATCTTGGCGTGGCTGTAGGCGAGCTGCTCGTCGTCCATCTCCGGGTTGTCCTTCTGGATAAGCGCGTTCGCCGCCTTGCGGTCGCCGTAGAGGTATGAATACCAGCCCTCGATCGTCGCGTTGACGAAGCGCTGCACCACGTCGGGCCTTTCCTTCACGAGCTGCGAGCGCGTCTCGAGCGTCGTGGCGTAGGAGACATAGCCGTTGTCGGCGAGCAGGTGCACCACCGGCTTGACGCCGGCCTTCTGCGCCTTGAGAGGCTCGCTGGTGAGGAAGCCCTGCTGGATCGCGCTCTTGTCGGCGAGGAACGGCGCCATGTTGAAGGTGTAGGCGCGGATCTGGTCGTCGGTGTAGCCGTATTTCGCACGCAGGAACTGCCAGTAGTTGTTGCGCGAGGCGGAGGCGATCAGGATCGGCTTGCCCTTCAGCTGGGCGAGCGAGTCGTTGCCTTGGCCCGGATGCGCCATCAGGATGCGCGGGTCTTTCTGAAAGATCGAAGCGACGACGATGAGCGGGACGTTGTTCTTCACGTAATTCAGCCCGCCGAAGCTGTCGGAGCCCATGCTGAAGTCGATCGCGTTCGCCGCGAGGAGCTGCGGCAGGTTGATCTGCGGGCCGCCCGCCTTAAGCGTGACGTCGAGGCCCTGCTTGGCGTAGAGGCCGGTGGCGACCGCCTGGTAGTAGCCGCCGTGCTCGGCCTGCGCACGCCAGTTGGTCTGCATGGTCAGCTTGACCGGTTGCTGCGCGTGCGCCGCAACCGAGACGGCAGCGAATGCAGCGATGAAAAATATCTTGGACGTCATGGCGCTCCTCCTCGTTGACGATGCGATTCAATCATAGCGCGCCGGCCACGACGCGGCCGTTCACCAGAACGCAGCGCGCGAGCGGGCCGCTCGCCACCAGATCGGCGCCGTCCGTGGCATCGGTGATGAGCAGGTCGGCGCGCGCGCCGACGCGTACGCCGTAGTCCTCGAAGCCGAGGAGCTGCGCCGGGGCGCTGGTAATCATCTCGTAGGCGCGCGGCAGATCGTTCGAACCGAGGTGCCCGGCGAGCAGCGCCCAGCGCGCGATCTCGAGCAGATCGCCGCTGCCCGTCGGCACGAACGGGTCCTGGATGTTGTCCGAGCCGGCGGCGACGGTGACGCCGGCCGCTTGCAGTGCGCTCACCCGCGTCAGGCCGCGCGGCGCCAATCTGGTGGCGCTGCGCCCCTGCAGAAACAGGTTCGCGGCAGGCAGCGTCACTACGCCGATGCCGGCGGCGGCGAAGCCGTCGACGACGCGGGCCGCCTCGTTCGGCTCGAGGGCGGACAGCGCCGAGCAGTGGCTCGCCACCACCTTGCCCGCCATGGCGTGCGCGCGCGTGCGCTCGATCAGCAAATGAAACGTCGTGCGTGCCGCGTCCAGATGCTCGTCGAGATGAACATCGATCGGCTTGCCGTAGCGCTCGGCCACGTCGAACAGCATGTCGAGCAGCTCGGCCGGACGCTCGGCGTGGGTGGGGTTCGCGCTGACAACGTCGCCGCCGAGCCGTATCGCTTCCTCCAGCCATTCGCGCGCCGGCACGCCGACCCGGGTGGCGCCGCCGGTAAGGAATGGCGCGACCTGCAGCCGGAGGCGCTCGCGCCAGCGGCTGCGCAGCTCGACGAGCGCCTCGACGCCGCGCAGCCGCGCCTCGGGGTCGACGTTGGCGTGCGAGCGGATCGCCACCGTGCCGCGCTCGAGGCAGGCGGCGAGCGTGCGCTCGGCGCGCGGCATGATGTCCGCGGCGCTCATCGTCGCGGCGTAGCGCGCGAATTCGGCGATCGCGCCTTCGAGCGTGCCCTGCGGGTTCTTCACCGCGCGCAGGGTGCGTGTCTTGTCGAGATGCTGGTGCGCGTCGACCAGGCCGGGGACCACGAGCCGGCCTTTGAGATCAATGGTCGGGACATCGGCTGCGATGCCGGGCGCGATGCGCTCGATACGCCCGTTGTCGCCGATCAGCAGATCGACATTTTCATTCGCGCCGTCGAGACGGGCGCCGCGCAGGAGGAGAGCCGACACGCACTCGCATGCTAACCCGGCGTTGCCTTGGCGGCGGCTGCGGCCTTAGACTCAGCCAACCACTCAAGGGGGAATTGCATGCGTCTCATCGCACTGCTCGCCGCCGCGCTTTTCTCGGCCGGCGCGGCTGCCCAGAAGGAAACGCCGGTGCGCTTCGCGCTCGACTGGCGCTTCGAAGGACCGGCAGCGCCGTATCTCGTGGCGATCGACAAGGGCTACTACAAGGCCGAGGGACTGAACGTCGCCATCGATCCGGGCTCGGGCTCCGTCGAGGGCATCAACCGCGTCGCTTCCGGCGCCTACGACGTCGGCTTCTGCGACATCAACCTGCTGGTGAAGTACCGCGACAACCCGCGCAACCTGCCGGTGAAGATGGTGATGATGATCTACGACACGCCGGCGTTCTCGATCATCACGCTGAAGAAGAACGGCATCGCCAAGCCGAAGGACCTCGAGGGCAAGATCCTCGGCGCGCCCGCCGGCGACGGCGCCTGGGCGCAGTGGCCGATCTTCGTGCAGGCGAACAAGATCGACGCTTCGAAAGTGAAAGTGGAGAACATCGGCTTCCCGGTGCGCGAGCCGATGCTCGCGCAGGGCAAGGTCGACGCCATCACCGGCTTCTGGTTTTCCTCCTACATGAACCTCAAGGCCCAGGGCATCCCGCCGGAGGAGATCGTGGTGCTGCATATGCGCGACTGGGGGCTCGACCTCTACGGCAACGGCATCGTCGCCAACCCCGATTTCATGCGGTTCAACCCGAAGGCCGTCGCGGGCTTCGTCAGGGGCACGATCAAGGGAATACAGGAGTCGGTGCGCGACCCCGAGGGCGCGATCGAGAGCGTGATGAAGCGCAACGCCATCGCCAAGCGCGACGTCGAGCTGGAGCGGCTGAAGCTTTCCCTGGAGCGCAACTTCGTCACGCCCGATGTGAAGAAGAACGGCATCGGCACAGTCGACATGAAGCGCCTCGAGCGCTCGATCGAACAGATCGGGCTCACCTTCCAGTACACCAACAAGCCCAAGCCGGCCGACGTCTTCACCACGCAGTACCTGCCGCCGAAGGAGCAACGGCTGGTGAAGTAATTTGCCGGAGCTGGTCAAGCTCGATCGCGTCTCGATGGCCTACGGCCGCGGCGCCGCCGCGGTGCGCGCCATCGACGAGGTCTCCCTTGGGATCGCCGGGGGCGAGTTCGTCGCCGTGGTCGGGCCCTCGGGCTGCGGCAAGAGCTCGCTGATGCGCCTGATCTCGGGGCTGCACCCGCCGCTCGGCGGCAGGCTCACCGTCGAGGGCAGGCCGGTCACCGGGCCGCTGCGCTCGGTGGGCATGGCGTTCCAGAACTCGAACTTGCTGCCGTGGCGCACCGCGCTCGAGAACGTGCTGCTGCCCCTCGAGATCGTGCAGCCTTACCGCTCCGATTTCAGCAAACGGAAGTACGCGCCGAAGGCGACCGACCTGCTGGACTCGGTGGGTCTCGCCGGCTTCGCGGACAAATACCCCTGGGAGCTCTCGGGCGGCATGCAGCAGCGCACTTCGATCTGCCGCGCGCTGATCCACGAGCCGGAGATCCTGCTGCTCGACGAGCCGTTTGGCGCGCTCGACGCCTTCACCCGCGAGGAGCTGTGGTGCGCGCTGCGCGACCTGCAGGCCGAGCGAAAAGTGACCGTGATGCTGGTGACCCATGATCTGCGCGAGGCGGTGTTCCTCGCCGACACGGTCTACGTAATGTCGAGCCGCCCGGGCCGGATCGTGCGGCGCTGCGCAGTCGACATCCCGCGGCCGCGCGACCTGGAAGTGACGTATACCCAGCGCTTCCAGGACATCGTGCACGAGCTGCGCGCCTTGATCGGCGGAAAGCACTGATGGACCGGCGCGAGCTCGCGCTCAAGGTGATTTCGCCGACCGCGTTCGTGATCGCCATGTTCGTGCTGTGGGAGCTCGCCTGCCGCGCGCTCAAGGTGCCGCTCGCCATCCTGCCCGCGCCCTCCGACGTGTTCGCGGCGCTGTGGCAGTACCGCAAGCCGATCGCCGACAACTCCTATGTCACGCTGTGGACCACGCTCGCCGGCTTTTTCATGGCCACCGTGTTCGGCATGGGGCTCGGCATCGTTATCGGCTGGCACCGCGCGATCTACGCCGGCATCTACCCGGTGCTGATCGGCTTCAACTCGGTTCCCAAGGTTGCGGTGGTGCCGGTGCTGATCCTGTGGTTCGGCCTGGGCGAGATTCCCGCGACCATCACGGCGTTCCTGATCTCGTTCTTCCCGATCGTGGTGAACGTCGCGACCGGGCTGGCCACCACCGAGCCCGAGCTCGAGGACGTGCTGCGCGCCCTCGGCGCCTCCAAGCTCGACATCATGCGCAAGGTGGGCATCCCGCGCTCGCTGCCCTATTTCTTCGGCTCGCTGAAAGTGGCGATCACGCTCGCCTTCGTCGGCTCGGTGGTCTCGGAAACCGTCGGCGCGAACAAGGGCATCGGCAAGCTGATGCTCGACGCGCAGGCGGCCTTCCAGGTGCCGATCGTGTTCGCCGGGCTGCTGGTGCTCGCGGTGCTCGGCATCGCGCTCTACGCCGCCACCGCCGCGATCGAGGCGCGCTTCACCGGCTGGGCTTTCCGCGGGCAGGCGAGCCGTTAGAATTCCGCATGGCACGCATCCCTTACGAAGACGAGATCATCATCTCGTGGGTGGAGCTGCACCGCGACGCCCGCTACCTCTCGGAGGTGCTGCACGCCAAAGGGCCGTGGAAGGGCATCATCGCTGTAACGCGCGGCGGCCTGGTGCCTGCGGCGCTCGTCGCGCGCGAGCTCGACATTCGCCTCGTCGACACCATCTGCGTCACGAGCTACGACTCCGGCCCCCATGGTGTAAATGCGGGCGGCCCCGCGCAAGTGCAAGGCAATGTCCAAGTGCTGAAGGGTGTGAGCGGCGACGGTGACGGCTATCTCCTGATCGACGATCTCGTCGACACGGGCCGCACCGCGCAGGCCGTGCGCCGCCTCCTGCCGAAGGCGTATTTCGCCACGCTCTACGCGAAGCCCGCGGGCCGTCCGATCGTCGATACCTGCGTCAAGGAATTCAAGCAGAGCAAATGGATCCACTTCCCGTGGGATATCGAGTACACCTTCGCGACGCCGATCAAGGACGGCGGGCGCGTGACCGCGGGACCGGGATAGATGCAGCTCGTCGTCGGCAACAAGAACTACTCGTCCTGGTCGATGCGGCCGTGGGTGCTGCTGCGCGAGGCCGGCATCGCGTTCGAGGAGGTGCAGCTCAAGTTCGACGATGCCGGCAAGCCCGCCGGCGTCGAGCGCTATCCGGTGGCGGGCAAGGTG
Organism: Burkholderiales bacterium; assembly: GCA_036506355.1. Classification (GTDB taxonomy): domain Bacteria; phylum Pseudomonadota; class Gammaproteobacteria; order Burkholderiales; family SG8-39; genus SCGC-AG-212-J23. The sequence goes on along the minus strand of DASXRW010000243.1, from coordinate 3,022 downwards.
CCGGTGCTCCTCATCGACGGCGAGCCGGTCTGGGATTCGCTCGCGATCTGCGAAACCGCCGCGGAGCGCTTTCCCGACAAGCAGCTCTGGCCGGCCGATCCGCGCGCGCGGCACGTGGCGCGTTCCATTTGCGCGGAGATGCATTCGGGCTTCCAGGCGCTGCGCGGCGCGATGCCGATGAACATCCGCAGCCGCCATCCCGGCAAGGGCATGACGCCCGAATCGCGCCGCGACATCGAGCGCGTCGTCGCGATCTGGAGCTCCTGCCGCGAGCGCTTCGGCAAAGCGGGGCCGCTGCTCTTCGGCCGCTTCTCCATCGCCGACGCTTACTACGCTCCGGTAGTCACCCGCTTCCAGACCTATGCAGTTGCATTGCCGCCAGCGGCGCAGGCCTACTGCGATGCGGTGCTCGCCCTGCGCGCCGTGCGCGAGTGGATGGACGCCGCGCGCCGCGAGACCGAGTTCGTCCCGGGCGACGAACCCTATGCTTCTGGTCATCGGTAACAAGAACTACTCATCCTGGTCGCTGCGGCCGTGGCTGGCGATGAAGGTGCTCGGCCTCGCGTTCGATGAGGTGCGCATTCCCCTTTACCGGGAAGGCTCGAAAGAGCAGATCCTGCGCTACTCCCCCGCGGGCCGCGTGCCGATCCTGCGCGACGGCAAAACCGTGGTGTGGGACTCGCTGGCAATCCTCGAGTACCTGGCTGAGCGGCATCGCCAGCTCTGGCCGTCGGACTCGGCCGAGCGCGCAAAGGCGCGCGCCGTCTCGGCAGAGATGCACTCGGGCTTTGCAGCGCTGCGCCAGCACATGAGCATGAATATCCGCAAGCGCTATCCCGGAAAGGGACGCACGCCGGAAGCGCTCGCCGACGTCGCGCGCATCGAGGCGATCTGGGCCGAGGCCCGTGGACCATTTCTGTTCGGGAAATTCACCGCGGCCGATGCGATGTACGCGCCCGTGGTGTTGCGCTTGCGCACGTACGAAGTGGAAGTGCGGCAGAAGAGCTACATGGATGCGATGCTCGCGCTGCCGGCGATGCGCGAATGGATCGAGGCCGCCGAGCGCGAGGCGGAATCGATTCCCGAGCTCGACCTGTACGGGTGAGGGTCTATGTCGTCGGCGGTGCCGTGCGCGACGAGCTCGCCGGCTTGCCCGTCAAGGACCGCGATCATGTCGTGGTCGGCGCGACGCCTGAGGAGATGGAGCGCCTGGGCTACAAGCCGGTCGGCAAGGATTTCCCGGTATTTCTGCACCCCGCGACGCACGAGGAATATGCCTTGGCCAGAACGGAAAGGAAAAGCGGCCGCGGCTACAAGGGATTCACGGTGCACGCCGCCCCCGACGTGACGCTGGAAGAGGACCTGCGCCGGCGCGATCTCACCATCAATGCGATGGCGAAGGCGGAAGACGGCACGCTGATCGACCCTTTCGGCGGCAAGCAGGATCTCGAGCGGCGCATCCTGCGCCACGTCAGTGACGCGTTCAGCGAAGATCCGGTGCGCATCCTGCGCGTGGCGCGCTTCGCCGCGCGCTTCGGCTTCGACGTGGCGCCCGAGACGATGGCGCTGATGAAGCGCATGGTCGCCTCCGGCGAGACCGACTACCTGGTGCCGGAGCGCGTCTGGCAGGAATTCTCCAAAGGCCTGATGGAGCGCGAGCCGCGGCGCATGTTCGAGGTGCTCGAGGCCTGCGGCCTGCGCCAAAAGCTGCTGCCCGAGATTGCGTCCATCGGCAAGCTGGACGGCACGCTGGCCCAGCGTTTTGCGCGACTCGCTTGGCCGCTAAAAGAGGCGGAGGTCGAGGCGCTGTGTGATCGCCTCAAGGTGCCCGGCGAGGTGCGTGAGCTCGCGCTCCTCGCGTGCCGCAACCGCGTCGCACTGCGTGCCTCGCGTCTGGCCACGCCGCAGGCGCTGCTCGAGCTACTCAAGCGAACCGATGCGCTTCGCCGCCCGGAGCGCTTCCAGGACCTGCTCGCCGTCGCGCGGCGCGACGTGCCGATCATCGATACGTCGCGCCTCGAGCGGGCGCTCTCGGCTGCGGCCGCAGTGGATGCGGGCGCCATCGCCGCCAAGGCAAGCTTGCCGCAGGAGATTGCCCGCCTGATCGATGAAGCCCGCGCCGACGCGATCGCGCGGGCGCTATGAAGTTTCAGCTGCTGGCGCTCTACCGGAACGTCGTGGCGGGGGCGCGCCTCGCGCTCTTCCTGCCGGTGCGGGCGTTCGATTACCGCGTCTCGCCGCTCGACTACAGCCTGCTCCTCGCCTTCAATTTCGCCGTCTGGGTCGCTGCCGCGGCGATCCGCGCCGGGCTCGCCGGCGAGTTCGATAGCTCCGCGGTTCCGATCTACCTCGCCTCGGTGCCGCTGGTGCTCCTCACGGCGATGGTGGTGGCGCTCATCTATGGCGAGCGCGAGCGCCTGCTCTTGATCGCGACCGCGCTCACCGCGAGCGACTCGACATTCGAGCTCGTGGCGCTCGCGCTGCCGCCGCTCGCCGAGCTCGCCGGCTATCCACGCATCGGCGTGCTGGTGCTTCTTGCGTGGCTATGGCTCGTCTCGGTGCGCGCGATCGTCGTTTGCGCCGGTACCCGCCGGCCGCAACTCTTCGAGGGCGCGCTGGCCGTGACCGCGATGATCGCCATCGGCTACTTCGCCTTTCCGCGCACCGAAGTGTGGATCGAGCCGCCCGAGGAGCAATCGCCCGATCCGCTCACCGAGGAGCGCGTGTTTCACCTGCAGGGCCAGCTCATCGAGCGCGCGCTCGCCGCGATCGCCCCGGGCAAGCCGGGCGCGCGCGAGCTCTACTTCGTCGGCTTCGCGCCCGACGGCAGCCAGGACGTGTTCGTGAAGGAGATGCGCTTCGTGCGACGGCTGTTCGACGAGCGCTTCGGCACCGCGGGGCGCTCGATCGCGCTCGCGAGCAGCCAGGACGCGCTCGAGGAGTTTCCGATCGCGAGCGTCACCAACCTGTCGCGCGCGCTGACGCGCGTCGGGGAGCAGATGAACGCCGACGAGGACATGGT
>DASXRW010000242.1:0-1583 GCA_036506355.1 Burkholderiales bacterium | reverse complement strand
CGCCTCGTAGAACTGCGCGTCCTCGCTCGCCGAGTTGCCGAACACGTACTTCACGCCCGAGGCGATGAGCTGCTCGGCGAAGCACATCGCGCCCGTGCCTTCGACGAGCTTGAACGCCGCGCCTTCCTGGGCCTGCGCGTGCGCCGCCGGCACCAGCGACTCGAGGATGTCCTTGGCTGCGCCGAGCGAGATGCCGGCGGTGGTCATGCCCTTGAGGAAGGTGCGGCGCGAAATCGATTGCGACAGGTAACGCGCGACGAGCTCTCTCATTGCGCTTTCCTTCCGTAGACGTTGCCGAGGTAATCGGCCATCTGCCTGATTTCATCCTGCGTCCAGAGCGCGCCGCGCCCGACCATGCGGTAGAGCGCGCTCTCCCACGCACGGCGGTCCTGCCGCTGGTCCATCCACATGTTGGGGCTGTGGCACTGGAAGCATTTGCTGACCAGCACGTCCTTGCCCGGTCCATCGGGAAACCCGGGCAGCGGCTTGCGCTGCGCGAGCGCCGGCTGCGAGACGAGCGCGGCCCACAGGATGAAAAGCGGGATCGCGAGCGGCAGTTTCATCGGCGGCTATATGTAGCACAATGCCCGGCGATGGAGCGCATTGCGTTTCTCATCCTGCTCGTGTGTTGCGGCGCGGCGGCGGCCGATGCGCGCCTCGATCAGGCGCGCGCCGAGGGCGGGGTCACCTGGTACACGGCGATGAACGTGCCGGACGCGGAAGCGGTGAAGAAGGTGTTCCTGCAGCGCCATCCGTTTCTCGACCTCGCCATGGTGCGCGCCACCGGCGAGAAGGTGCGCACGCGCATCCTCACCGAAGCGCGCGGCAACCGCTTCACCTGGGATGTCGTGTCGTTCAACCTCCTCGACATGGACGCGCTCAACCGCGAGGGCCTGCTCGCGGTCTATGCATCGCCGGAAGCGAAGAGCGGTTATCCGGCTGGTGCGGTCGACCCGGAGGGGCGCTGGGCGGCGATCTATGTGCGCCAATACGTTATCGGCTACAACACCAAGCAGGTCCCGACGGCAGCCGCGCCTAAAACCTGGGACGATCTGCTCGCGCCGCGCTGGGCGCGCAAGCTCGCGATCGATGAGAGCGACGTCGAGTGGTACGCCGCGATGCTCGACTACCTGGGCCGCGACAAGGGCACGAGCTTCATGCGCGCGCTGAGCGGCCAGAAGCCGCAGCAGCGCCGCGGCCATCACCTGCTGACGCGCCTGCTCGTCGCCGGCGAGTTTCCGCTGGCGCTGGTGCATGCGAACGAGGTCGACAAGGAAAAGCAGGACGGCGCGCCGGTCGACTGGGTGCGCAGCCTCGACCCCGTGATCACCTCGCCGAGCCAGGTCGGCATCTCGGCCAAAGCGCCGCGCCCGGTGTCGGCGCGTCTGTTCGTCGATTTCCTGCTGTCGAAGGAAGGGCAGCGCACGATCCAGCGCAGCGGCCGCGTTCCCGCGCGCACCGATCTCGGCGACCGCGCGGGCGGGGAAGCGCTCAAGGTGCACTACGTGCATCCGCGCCTCGCGGCGCAGTTCAACCAGTACGAGAAGGACTTCCGCCAGACTTTCGCGAGGGCGCCCTAGCCA
>DASXRW010000241.1:0-8920 GCA_036506355.1 Burkholderiales bacterium | reverse complement strand
GCGCGGGAATGCAAGCAGGCGAAGCGCGATGACCGCATCGTCGAGCGCCTGGCGATGATCGAGCTCGTCGAGGACGAGCGCGTCTATCTGACGAACACCGGCGGCGAGCTGCACCAGCGCTTCCGCTTCACCGTGCCGCACATGCGCGTCGCCGCGAACCAGGGCAAGGACACGCAGGTGAGGAGCCTCGACCATGCGCAGCAGGGCGGCTTCGAGCAGGTCGAGCGCGGCGGTTTCATCGGCAGCGGCGCGCGGCTCGCGGACGAGGCGCTGCAGCTCCTCGCCGCGCCGAACTGCCCGTCGGGGAAGATGGACCTCGTGCTGCTGCCCGACCAGGTGATGCTGCAGGTCCACGAGTCCATTGGGCATCCGCTAGAGCTGGACCGGATTTTGGGAGATGAAAGGAACTACGCGGGCACGAGCTTCGTCACGCCGGACATGTTCGGCTCCTACCGCTATGGATCCGAGCTCCTCAACGTGACCTACGATCCGACGCGGCGCGAGGAGCTCGCGGCATTTGCATACGATGACGATGGCACGCCGGCACAGAAGGTTTGGCTCATAAAGGACGGCGTGCTGGTCGCGCCCCTGGGCGGGAGGCTGTCACAGACGCGTGCCGGATTGCCCGGTACTGCCAACGCGCGCGCCTGCAGCTGGAACCGGCCGCCGATCGATCGCATGGCCAATATCAACGTCGAGGCGGGCACGAGCTCGCTCGCCGCGATGCTGGGGTCTGTGCGCCGCGGCGTGCTGATGCGCACCAACGTGTCGTGGTCGATAGACGATTCGCGCAACAAGTTCCAGTTCGGCTGCGAATGGGGCGAGCTGATCGAGGAAGGAAAGAGAATCGGCGTGGTAAAGAATCCAAACTACCGTGGCGTATCGGCGACGTTTTGGCGCAGCCTGCGCGCGGTGGGCGACGCGAGCACCTTCGAAGTGCACGGCACGCAGTATTGCGGCAAGGGCGAGCCAAACCAGGTGATCCACTGCGGCCATGCGGCGCCGGTATGCGTGTTCGCCAACGTCGATGTCTTCGGCGGCGCGGAATGAAGGACAGAAAAATCGTCGCTTCGACCACAAACCAAGGCACGGCGCGTGCTCGGCACTCCTTATTCCCAGGAGATCCGAGCGATGCATCTGCGATTCGAGGACCAGCACGTCCAAGAGGTACCGGAGAAGTCGGGCATCTTCTGCCTGTGGGACCACACGCATCTCGTCTATGTCGGGCGCACCGCGCCGCGCTCGAACCTGCGCGTCGAGCTGCAGCACGCCCTCACCATGGCGATGGCGGAGGATTTGACGGCTACGCACTTCACCTACGAGCTGACGGCGACGCCGAAGACGCGCGCGGCGGAAGAGCTGCGCGACTACTACGAGCGCTGGGGCAGCCTGCCACGCTACAACGAGGCGAGGCCGGCCTACGATGAAGGAGCAGTTCTTCGGGCTGGCCGCGAGGCTTGAGAAGGCGCTCCACGCTGGCGAGACGCTGCTCTGTAATCTCTCTGCCGAGCGCTCCGATTTCATCCGCTTCAACAAGGCGCTCGTCCGCCAGGCCGGCAGCGTCGAGCAGAGCTATCTGAACCTGCGCCTCGCGCGCAGCCGCCGCCAGGCGTCGGCGACGATCGCACTGGCGGGTAACTGGGACGGTACTGCGGGCGACGATCTCGCGCTCGCGAGCGCGACGCTCGGCAGGTTGCGCGATGCGGTGCAGGACCTGCCGGCGGATCCCTGGCTGCTGGTCAACGAGACGCCGCAATCGAGCACCACCGAGCGCCACGGCACGGTGCTCCCGGCGCAGGAAGTTGTAGAGCAGGCATTGCGTTTTGCCAAAGGTCGCGACCTCGTCGGCTTCTATGCCGGCGGCACGATCTATCGCGGCTTCGCCAACTCGCTCGGCCAGCGCAACTGGCACGAGGTGGACAGCTTCAACTTCGACTGGAGCATCTATCGGCAGGCCGACCAGGCGGTGAAGACGAGCTATGCCGGCTTCGGCTGGAGCCCGGTCGAGTTCGCCGCCAAGATGCAGCGCGCCTCCGAGCAGGTCGAGCTCCTGGCGCTACCGGCACGCAAGATCGAGCCCGGCGAGTACCGCGCCTACCTCGCGCCGCGCGCGCTCCTCGATGTCATGAGCCTCCTCTCCTGGGGTGGCTTCTCGGCGCGCGCGCGGCAGACGAAGCAGAGCCCGCTCCTGCGTATGCAGGAGGGCCGCACGCTCGCGCCGCAAGTGACGCTCACCGAGAACATCGGCGAAGGCGTCGCGCCTGCCTTCCAATCCGAGGGGTTTATCAAGCCGCCTGTCGTATCGCTCATCTCCGGCGGCAAGCTCGGCGATGCGCTCGTCTCGCCGCGCTCGGCGAAGGAGTACGGCCTTGCGACCAACGGGGCCCACAGCGGCGAGAGCCCGGAATCGCTCGATGTCTCAGCCGGAAGTCTCGAAGAGTCGAAAGTATTGGAGGCGCTCGGCACCGGCCTCTACATCTCGAACCTCTGGTACCTCAACTTCTCGGACCGTCCCGCCGGCCGCATCACCGGCATGACGCGCTTCGCCACCTTCTGGGTCGAGAACGGGCGCATCGCCGCACCGGTGACGCCGATGCGCTTCGACGACTCGATCTACCGCATCCTCGGCGAGTCGCTCGTCGAGCTCACGCGCGAGCGCGAGCTCTTGCCCGATCCCTCGACCTATGGCGAGCGCCAGACCTCGAGCGCGCGGCTGCCGGGGGCGTTGCTCAAGCAGCTCCGCTTCACCCTCTGAATCGGGGTCAGACCCCTGTCGCTTTGCGGTTGCTATACTGGATTCACATCTCGGGAGCCGTGCCATGAAATTCACCGCAGTCTTCGAAAAAGTGCCAGAAGGCTACATCGCGTTCGTCGAAGAGCTTCCGGGCGCGAATACGCAAGGCGCGACGTTGGACGAGGCCCGGGAGAATCTCAATGAGGCGGTCGAGCTCGTGCTGGATGCGAACCGGACGCTTGCGGAGGAGATGGTGAAAGGCAAGGATGTTATTCGGGAGAACTTTCCGCTTCGGGTGGCATGAAGCGCAATGATCTTCTCAGACATCTCGAGCAGCATGGCTGTCAGTTCCTTCGAGAAGGCGATAAGCACACCGTATAGGTAAACCGCGCGGCGAATCGAACCTCGACGATCCCTCGCCACCGAGAGATCAACGATTTTCTCGCCCGGAAGATCTGCCGTGACCTCCAAATCCCAGCACCTTGACCAGCTCAGCGTGCGCGACATCCTCAGCGGCCGCGCGCCGAAGGACGCGCCGGTCACGGTGCGCGGCTGGGTGCGCACGCGGCGAGACTCGAAGGCCGGCATCTCCTTCATCCACATCTCGGACGGCTCGTCGTTCCATCCGGTGCAGGTGGTGGCGCCGAACACGCTGCCGAACTACGCGGGCGAAGTGCAGCGGCTGACCGCCGGCTGCGCCGTGGAGGCGACCGGCAACATCGTGCCCTCGCCGGCGAAGGGTCAGCCCTTCGAGATGCAGGCAGCCGCAGTGCGCGTGGTGGGCTGGGTCGAGGACCCGGACCACTATCCGATCCAGCCGAAGCCGCATTCGCTCGAGTTCCTGCGCGACGTCGCGCATCTGCGCCCGCGCACCAACGTCATCGCCGCGGCGACGCGCGTGCGCCACACGGTGGCGCAGGCGATCCATCGCTTCTTCCACGAGCACGGCTTTTTCTGGGTAAACACGCCGATCATCACGGCGGCGGACGCTGAAGGAGCCGGTGCGCTGTTCCGGGTGTCCACGCTGGATCTCGCGAACCTGCCGCGCACGCCCGAGGGCAAGGTGGATTTCGCCCAGGATTTCTTCGGGCGCGAAACCTTCCTCACGGTGTCGGGCCAGCTCAACGTCGAGGCCTATTGCCTCGCGCTGACCAAGGTCTACACGTTCGGCCCGACTTTCCGCGCCGAGAATTCCAACACCAGCCGCCACCTCGCCGAGTTCTGGATGATCGAGCCGGAAATCGCGTTCGCCGAGCTCTCCGACAACGCGGATCTCGCCGAGGCGCTGCTGAAGTATGTGTTACGCGCGCTGCTGGAAGAACGCCCGGAGGACATGGCGTTCTTCGACGAGCGGATTGAAAAGGGCATCGTCGCGAAGCTGCAGGGCATCGTGCAGTCCGAATTTGCCCGCATGGATTACGCGGAAGCCATTTCCGTGCTGGAACGCGCGAAGGAGAAGTTCGAATTCCCGGTGAAGTGGGGCGTGGATCTGCAGTCGGAGCACGAGCGCTACCTCACCGAGAAGCACGCGAAGAAGCCGGTCATCGTCATGAACTATCCGAAGGCGATCAAGGCCTTCTACATGCGCGTCAACGACGACGGCAGAACGGTCGCCGCCATGGACGTGCTCGCGCCCGGCATCGGCGAGATCATCGGCGGCAGCCAGCGCGAGGAGCGCCTGGAGGTGCTCGATGCGCGCATGGACGAGATCGGCATCGACAAGGAGCAGATGGGCTGGTACCGCGATCTGCGCCGCTACGGCACCGTGCCGCACGCCGGCTTCGGCCTGGGCTTCGAGCGCACCATCGCCTACGTCACCGGCTTGAGCAACGTACGCGATGCGATTCCTTTCCCGCGCACGCCAGGCAACGCGCGCTACTAATTCCGGACAACGTCCGTAATTATTCGGCCTTGATGCCTTTGGACTTGATGAGCGCGGAGTAGCGCTTCACCTCGCTGGCGAGGAACTTGCCGGCTTCGTCGGGCGCGGTGATGAAGGGCTCGAAGCCCTGCTCCTGGAACTTCTGCCGCACTTCCTTCGAGCCGAGCGCAACGTCGAGCGCGCTGTTCAGGCGCGAGACGATCGGCTGCGGCGTCCCCGCCGGCGCAAGCAGCGCGAGCCACTGCGTGAACACGAAGCCCTTGACGCCCGCCTCCTGCATCGTCGGCACGTCCGGCAGCAGCTCCGAGCGGGCGGCGCCGGTAATCGCCAGCGCCCTCAGCGTGCCCGCCTTCACGTGCGGCACTGCGGCCGAGAGCGTCGGGAAGCTCATGTCCACCTGACCCGAGAGCGTGTCGACGAGCGCCGGGCCGCCGCCGCGGTAGGGCACGTGCACGATGAATGTCTTGGTGATGTCCTTGAACATCTCGGCGGCGAAATGGAACGTCGTGCCGTAGCCGGCCGATGCATAGCTCAGCTTGCCGGGACTCTCGTGCGCGATCTTCAGGAGCTCGGCGACGTTGTTCGCCGGCAGCCGCCGCGGCACCACCAGCACGTGCGGCGCCGTGGCCACCATGCCGATCGGCGCGAAGTCGCGGATCGGATCCCAGGAAAGTTTTTCGAACAGGCTCACGTTCGTGACGAGCGGGATCGTGTTCAGCACCAGCGTATAGCCGTCGGCCGGCGCGCGCGCCGCGGCTTCCATGCCGATGTTGCCGGAGGCGCCGCTGCGGTTCTCGATCACGATGCGGCCGCCGAGCTGCGCGGCGAGCGGGTCGGCGATGAGCCGCGCCATGATGTCGACGCTGCCGCCGGGCGGGAAGGGCGCGATCATCCTGATCGGCTGGCTCGGATAGCCCTGCGCGAGCGCGGCGCCTGCCACCATCAGCGCCAGAAATCCGGACAACGTCCGTAATATCTTCATTCGCACTGCGGCTCCTTCATCTCTTGGCACTTGCGGTACGCCCCGGGGCGCAGCGAGGAGTGGGTCCGGCCCTGCTTGTCGGGCTTGCTCGTCTGCCGGTACTTGGCGAAGCAGGCTTCGCTTTCCCGGTAGCGCCGCTTCTGCTCCTCGCAGCTCAACGCGCCTTTCCCTTTCTCCGTGGCTTTGTTCTTCTGGGCAGCGCCGCACGTGCCCGAGGCGAGAGCGACGAGCGTTACAAAAATTACGTACTTGGTACGCAATCGGGTCTGGAAAATATTACGGGCGTTGTCCGGAATCAGATGCTGGCGCCGCGGCGCGTCGGCATGTCGGCGGTGCGCAGGCGGTTGTCGACATCCATCACGCCCTTGAGGCGCGCGGCGATCTCGGCGCACGCGGCGCGCTGCCCGCTCTCGTCGACCACGCCTTCGAGCGTCACGCGCCCGTACAGCACGCCCACCTTGACGTAGCAGTGCGCGGTCGAGGCGTGCGTCCTGATCGCGGCGCGCACGTGATGCATGATCGCCACATCGCGCAATTTGTCGCGCGACTGCTCGGTCTCCTCGAACTGCGGCGACTTCACCATGGCGACGATCTTCTCGACGCACTGGTCGACGCCCATGCGGTCGGTGTTGAAGCCGACGTCGTATTCGTTGATGTCGCGCACATCGATGTGGAAGTGCCGGCGCATCACGGCCTGCGCCGACTCGTCGTTCTGGTCGACGATGCGCCCGGCCGCGGCCTCGTCCTCGAGATCGAGCCGCCGCATCATGCGCCTCACGCGCTCGCGGCGCGAGGCCGAGACGCAGACGCGCACCGCGTGCGGCACCTCCTTGAGGAGCGACGTCGCCCCCCAGCCGCGCAGGATGATGCCCTCGTTGTTCTCCGCCGCCGACACGATTTCGTCCGCGGTGAGCACGCGCAGCTTGACCTGGTCGGTGGTGAGCCGCTCGAAGAAGCCCTGCGTGCCCTCGAGGAAGCTGATGACGTGGCTCTTGCGCAGCCGCGCCCGGTTGGCGAGGTGATCGATGATCTCGTGGTGCTGGATCTTGAGCCCGAGCTCCCGGCTCAATCCCTGGGCAACGTCCTTGCCGAGCGAGCCCATTTCCCGATTCATCGCGATGAGCGGCATGGCGTTCGTCCTCCCGGGGAATCGTAGCGCAGCCTCAGGCACTTGGGGCATACTCGCGGCGAAACCAGAGGGAAGCGAGGAGGATTTGAAAGCGCCGTCATTCGCCTATGCCAAGGCGAAGTCGCTCGCCGAGGCGTTCGAGCTGATCGAGCGGCCGGGGGCGAAGATCCTGGCGGGCGGCCAGAGCCTGATCCCCTCGCTCAACATGCGGCTCGCCGCGCCGGAGCTGCTGGTCGATATCACCGGGGTCAAGGACCTGAAAGGGATCGAGCTGCGCCCGGGCGGCCTGCGCATCGGCGCGCTCGTCACCCACGCCGAGCTCGAGAGATCCGACAAGGTGGCGAGCCACGCGCCGCTCCTCGCCCAGGCCGTCGCGCATGTCGCGCACCCGGCGATCCGCAACCGCGGCACGCTCGGCGGCAGCCTCGCGCTCGCCGATCCGGCCGCGGAATATCCCGCCTGCGCGCTCGCGCTCAATGCCACCATCGTGCTCGCTCACCGGCGCGGCGAGCGCCGCGTCTCGGCTGCGCATTTCTTCAAAGGCTTGTTCGAGACCGACATCCGTCCCGGCGAAATCGTCGCTGCGGCTGAGTTTCCTAAGGTCGACCGCTCGGTGTTCCTCGAGCTCGCCCGGCGCCAGGGCGACTACGCCATCGTCGGCCTCGCCGGCGTCGCCGATGCCTCGGGCAAGCGCATCGCTTTCCTCGGCGCCGGTGCCACCCCGGTCTTTGCCGGCAACGCTTCGCGTGCCGTATCGCTCAATACCGCGCTCGAGGTGCTGGGCCGGGATCTCAACCCGCCGGCAGATCTGTATCACTCCTCCGCGACCAAACTCCACTTGGCCAAGGTGCTGCTCTCGCGCGCATGGAACACGCTGTCGAAACCACACTGACGGTCAACGGCACGCGCGTCACGCGGCGGATCGCGCCGCGCGTGCACCTGGTCGATTTTCTGCGCGAGGAGCTCGGCCTCACCGGTTCCCACATCGGCTGCGAGCACGGCGTGTGCGGCGCGTGCACCGTGCGCGTCAACGGCGAGATCGTGCGCGGCTGCCTGATGCTCGCGGTGCAGGCCGACGGCTGCACCGTGGAGACGGTCGAAGGCCTTTCCGATTCCAAGGAGCTCGCGCCGCTGCAGAAGGCGTTTCACGAGCACAACGCGCTGCAGTGCGGCTTCTGCACGCCCGGGATGCTCATGGCGGCGCAAGACCTGATCAAGACTGGGAAGAAACCATCGCGGGACGAGATCCGCGCGCACATTTCCGGCAATTACTGCCGCTGCACCGGCTACCAGGCGATCGTCGACGCCATTGAAGAGACGCTGAATGGGCAAGGCTGAGCTCCCGCTCCACGCGCCGGGAACGAAGGTCGACCGCGGCTACATCGGCGAGAGCGTGCCGCGCCCGAATGTGCAGCGCCTGCTGCAGGGGCGCGGCGCCTTCATCGACGACCTGCGCTTCCCGCGCCTCGCGCATGTCGCGTTCTTCCGCAGCCCGTACGCGCATGCGCTGATCAAGAAACTGGATCTTGCGGCGGCCCGTAGAGCGCCAGGCGTCATCGCGGTGCTCGACGGCCGCGCGGTGGCCGAATACTGCACGCCCTGGGTCGGGGTGCTCGCGCATCTCAAGGGCATCAAGTCGCCGCCGCAGCACGCGATCGCGATCGAGCGCGCCTGCTGGCAGGGCGAGGCGCTCGCCGCGGTCGTCGCGGAATCGCGCAGTCTGGCCGAGGACGGCGTGCAGCTCATCGAAGCCGAGTGGAAAGAGCTGCCGGTGCTCGTCGACATGGACGAGGCGCTCGCCGGAAAGAACGTGATCCATCCGGAGCTCGGCGACAACATCTGCTTCAAGCGCGAGCACGACACGGGCGGCGTCGACGACGCCTTCGCGCGCGCCGACGTCGTGGTGGAGGAAACCTTCCACTTCGGCCGCCACACCGGCGTCTGCCTCGAAGGCCGCGCAATCCTCGCCGACTACAACGCCGCGGAGCATTCGCTAACGGTGTATCACGCGACGCAGGCGCCGCACATGATGCAGGACATCTTCTCGCGGCATCTCAACATCCCGGAAGCGAACGTCCGCGTGATCGCCAAGGACGTCGGCGGCTCCTTCGGCATCAAGGTGCACGTCTATGCCGACGAGATGGCGACCGCGGCGATCTCGGTGATGCTGCGCCGGCCGGTGAAGTTCGTCGC
>DASXRW010000240.1:0-5239 GCA_036506355.1 Burkholderiales bacterium | reverse complement strand
TGCGGGTCGACGATTTCCGGATAGAAATGGTCCTCCCAGATCGTGAGTCCGTCCTTGGTGTCGATGCATTCCTGCGCCACGCCGGGGCCGATGACCTCGGACAGGCCGTAGAGGTCGATCGCCTCGAGTCCGGTGCGCTGCTCGATGCTCGCGCGCATCTCGTTGGTCCAGGGCTCCGCGCCGAAGATGCCGATGCGCAGCGACGTCGCTTTCGGGTCCACGCCCTGGCGCTGCATCTCGTCGGCGATGGCGAGCATGTAGCTCGGCGTGACCATGATGATGTCGGGCTTGAAGTCGGCGATCAGCTGCACCTGGCGCTCGGTCATGCCGCCGCCGAGCGGGATCACCGCGAGCCCGAGGCGCTCGGCGCCGTAATGCGCGCCGAGCCCGCCGGTGAAGAGGCCGTAACCGTAGGCCACGTGCACCTTGTCGCCCGGCCGCGCGCCGGCGGCGCGGATCGAGCGCGCCATGAGGTTGGTCCACATGTCGATATCGCGCGCGGTGTAGCCGACCACGGTCGGCTTGCCGGTGGTGCCCGACGAAGCGTGGATGCGCACGATGCGCTCCATCGGCACCGCGAACATGCCGAAGGGATAGGTCTCGCGCAGGTCGGCCTTGGTGGTGAACGGGAAGCGCCGCAGGTCGTCGAGCGTGCGACAGTCGGCTTGCGTCACGCCGGCGGCGTCGAACTTCTTGCGGTAGTGAGGCACGTGGTCATACGCGTGCTTGAGCGACGCCTGCAGCCGCTCGAGCTGCAGCCGCCGCAGCTCCTCGCGCGGTGCCTTCTCGATCGGCTCCAGCTCGAAAGCCTTCATTCGAGCCACACGCCTTTCACGGTGAGCGACTTGCCGCGAAACAGCGCGATCAGCGCCTGATCCTGGTTGATCACCCGCACATCGTAGACACGCGTACGCCCGGCGTGGCCGACTTCGTTGGCCTCCGCGGTCAGCTCGTCGCCGACCTGTGCGGGCGCCAGGAACTCGATCGAGCAGCTCGCCGCCAGCGCGCGCTGATTGTGCGAGTTGCACGCATAGCCGAAGCTCGAGTCCGCGAGCGCGAAAATGAGACCGCCATGGCAGACCTGCTGGGCGTTCACCATGCGCTCGGTCACGCGCATCGCCATGCGCACATGACCGGGGCGCACTTCGAGCAGGCGGATGCCCAGCAGGTGGGACGCGCGGTCCTGCGGCTCGATCAGCCGCACGACCTCCTCGGCGAGCGCCTGCTTGTTCATTTGCCCTTGAAGCGCGGCTCGCGCTTCTCTTTGAACGCGGTCACGCCCTCGCGGTAGTCCTCGCTGTAGCCCGCCTCGCGCTGCAGGTCGCGCTCGAGATCGAGCTGCGCGTCGAGCGAGTTGCCCGGCGACGCGTACATCGCCTTCTTCAGCAGGCCATAGCCCTTGGTCGGCCCGCTCGCCAGCCGGTCGGCGAGCGCGCGGGTCTCTTCGGCGAGGCGCGCGTCATCGACTATCTTCCAGATGAGCCCCCACTGCACCGCCTGCTCGGCGTCGAGCTTCTCGGCCAGCAGCGCGAGCCCCATGGCGCGCGCAGTGCCGACGAGCCGCGGCAGGAAATAGCTGCCGCCGGCATCGGGCATCAGGCCAATCTTCGAGAACGCCTGGATGAAGCTCGCCGAACGCGCGGCGATGACAATGTCGCACGCGAGCGCAATGTTGGCGCCGGCGCCCGCCGCGACGCCGTTTACCGCGCAAATGATCGGCTTGGGCAGCGCGCGCATGCGGCGCACGAGCGGGTTGTAGTGCGAGCCGAGCGAAACCGAGAGATCGATCGGCGCGGCGCCCGCGCTGACGTCGCGCTCGGCGAGATCCTGGCCGGTGCAGAAGCCGCGTCCCGCACCGGTGAGCAGCACGACGCGGATCTCGGGCTGGACAGCCGCACGCTCCAGCGCCGCGCGCAGCAGCTGATGCATTTCGGGATTCAGCGCATTCAGCTTCTCGGGGCGATTGAGCGTGATGGTCTCGACGCCCGCTTCGACCGAGACGAGGACCGATGCCATGGAGTTAGAATTCTGCCATGCCAAGGGTCTATGCCATCGACGGCATCGTGCCGGTCGTCGAGCCGAGCGCCTTCGTGCATCCGAGCGCGGTGCTGATCGGCGATGTGATCGTCGGCGCACGCGCTTACATCGGGCCTTGCGCGAGCCTGCGCGGCGACTTCGGCCGCATCGTGGTCGAGGAGGGCGCGAACATCCAGGACAGCTGCATGCTGCATGGCTTTCCCGGCAAGGACACCGTCGCGGGCGCCGAGACCACCATCGGGCACGGCGCGATCCTGCACGGCTGCGTCGTGCGCCGCGGCGCGCTGATCGGCATGAATTGCGTGATCAACGACAACGCCGAGATCGGCGAGGACGCCGTCGTGGCCGCGCTCGCTTTCGTCAAGGCCGAGGCGCGTATCCCCGCGCGCTCGCTCGCCGCCGGCATCCCGGCGCGCGTGCTGCGCGAGCTCTCCGAGGAGGAGATCCGCTGGAAGCGGGACAACATGGCGCTCTACCAGCAGCTCGCGGTGCGCAGCGCCACGACCATGAAGGAAGTCGAGGCGCTCACGCGCGTCGAGCCGGGCCGCCGGCGCATCGACATTCCCGGTTCGGTGCCGCTTTCGGAACTCAAGAGGAAGCATGGCTGAGCTCATCACCGTAGAACAGAAGGGCCGCGTCGGCGTCATTACGCTCAACCGGCCGAAGCAGCTGAACGCGCTCAATCCGCAGCTCATGCAGGAGCTCGGGGCTGCGCTGCAGGCCTTCGACGCGGATGAAGGCGTCGGCGCCATCGTCATCACCGGGAGCGAGAAAGCATTCGCCGCGGGCGCCGATATCGGCGTGATGAAGGACTACAGCTACACGGATGCCTTCATGGCGGACTACATCACGCGCGACTGGGAGCACATCCGGCGCATCCGCAAGCCGGTGATCGCCGCGGTCGCGGGCTATGCGCTCGGCGGCGGCAACGAGGTCGCGATGATGTGCGACATCGTGATCGCGGCCGACAACGCGCGCTTCGGCCAGCCCGAGATCAACCTCGGGGTCATGCCGGGCGCCGGCGGCACGCAACGGCTGCCGCGGGCCGTCGGCAAGGCGAAGGCGATGGACCTGTGCCTGACGGCGCGCACGATGGACGCGCAGGAGGCCGAGCGCGCCGGGCTGGTCTCGCGCGTGGTGCCGCTCGACAAACTGATGGAAGAAGCGCTCGGCGTGGCCGAGAAAATCGCGGGCTATTCGGCTCCCGTGGTGATGATGCTCAAGGAATCGATCAATCGCGCCTACGAGACGACCCTCGCGGAAGGCGTGCTCTTCGAGCGGCGCCTGTTCCATTCGCAGTTCGCGCTCGCCGACCAGAAGGAAGGCATGGCCGCCTTCCTCGAGAAGCGCAAGCCGAGCTTCAAGAACCGCTGAGCGCGGTTTACCTCCTGCTCGCGGCCCACATCCTGTCGATGCTGGGCTTCTCCACCTACGCGGCGCTCTTGCCGCAGCTGCGCGACGAGTGGCGCATGTCGAACGCCGAGGCCGGCGTCGTGAGCGGCATGTTCTTCGCCGGCTACATCGGCACGGTGTCGCTCTGGACCGCGCTCACCGACCGCATCGATGCGCGCAAGGTCTACGTCGCCGGCAGCCTGTTTGCGGCGCTCGGCAGCGCCGGCTTCGGCCTTGCCGCCGGCGGTTTCGTCAGCGCGGTGTTCTCCCAGGTGCTGCTCGGCGTCGGCGTTGCCGCCACCTATATGCCTGGCCTGCGCTTGCTCTCCGATCGAGTATCCGGTCCATCGCAGAGCCGCTACGTCGCCTTCTATACCTCGTTCTTCGGCATCGGCACCGCGCTTTCGCTTGCCATCGCCGGCTTCATCGCGCCGGCGCACGGGTGGCGCGCGGCATTCGTGTTGAGCGCGCTCGGTCCGCTCGCCGCGGGTGGCCTGGTGCTCGGTTTCATCAGTGCGCTCCCGCAGCGTGGCGGGCGCTGGTCGGCGCAGGCCTTGTTTCCGCTGCGCGCCTGGCAACGCGTCATCGCGGATCGCCCGAGCGCGGGCTACACGCTCGGCTACATGGCGCACTGCCTCGAGCTTTTCGGCTCGCGCGCATGGATGGTGGCGTTTCTCGCCTTTTCGGCGAGCCTGCATCGCGGCGACTCGTTTCCATGGTCGCTCGCCGCCATCGCCGCGGTGGTGAACCTGCTCGCCGTGCCCGCCTCGATCCTCGGCAACGAAGTCGCGCTGCGTATCGGGCGGCGCCGCTGGATCCTGCTGGTGATGGCCGCCTCCGGGTCGAGCGGCCTCGTGCTCGGCTGGGCCGCGCCGTGGCACTGGATCCTGGTGCTCGCGCTGCTGGTCGCGTATTCGATGCTGGTGATGGCGGAATCGGGCACGCTCACCGCGGGCCTCGTCGCTGCGGCGCCGCCCGAGCTGCGGGGCGCCGCGATGGGCCTGTATTCCCTGGCCGGCTTCGCCGGCGGCCTGCTCGGACCGGTGGTCTTCGGCGCGGCATTGGATATCGCCGGCGGCGCCGCGGCGCCGCATGCCTGGATCGCCGCCTACGCCGCCATCGGCGCGGGATGCCTCGCCGCGCCAATCGTGGCTAGAATCAACGCAAAGACGGCGCCACGTTAGGAGGAGAAACATGGAACGCATCTGGCTAAAGAGCTATCCGCCCGGCGTGCCGGCCGAGATCGACACCCAACAGTACCGCTCGCTCGTCGAGCTGTTCGAGAAGAGCATCCGCGCCTACGGCGATCGCCCGGCCTTCACCAGCATGGGCAAGACGCTGCGCTTTTCCGAGCTCGATACGCTGGCGCGCAACTTCGGCGCCTGGCTGCAGGCGAAGGGGCTCGCGAAGGGCGCGCGCGTCGCCCTCATGATGCCGAACTGCCTGCAGTACCCGATCGCGATGTTCGGCATCCTGCGCGCCGGCTGCACGGTGGTGAACGTGAACCCGCTCTATACGCCGCGCGAGCTCGAGCACCAGCTTAAGGACGCCGGCGCAGAGGCGATCGTGATCCTGGAGAACTTCGCGCACGTCCTGCAGGAGGTGCGCCCGCGCACCCCGATCAAGCACGTGGTCGTGACGTCGCTCGGCGAGATGCTCGGCGTGAAGGGCGTCATCGTGAACCTGGTGGTGCGCAAGCTGAAGAAAATGGTGCCGCCTTACGACCTGCCCGGGGCCATCTCCTTTAAGGAAGCATTGAATCAAGGAAACGGCAAGGCGCTGAACACTCCGCCCCTGACCCACGACGACA
>DASXRW010000239.1:0-15419 GCA_036506355.1 Burkholderiales bacterium | reverse complement strand
AGCTCCATGCGCCCGCCACGCTCGCGCGCCTGGCGGGCGATGCCGGCATGAGCAAGCGGACGGCTGAGCGGCTGTTCCTGCGCGAAACCGGCATGACCTTCAGCCGGTGGCGGCAGCAGGCGCGCCTGCTCACCGCGCTGACCCGGCTCGCCGCAGGTCAGTCGGTCAAGGACGCTGCCTTCGAAGCCGGCTATTCAACGCAGAGCGCCTTCACCAGCATGTTCAAGCGCTCCTTCGGGACCACGCCCGGCCGATACTTCTCGGAGCCCGACAAGGGCTAGCGTTTGGCCGCGCCCAGCCAGGCGATGGCGCCAACGACGATGAAGGCACCGAGTATCTGGAGCGGAGCAACGGCTTGGCCGAGAAAAATCCAGGCGAGCAGCAGCACCGCTATGGGCTCGAAATTCAGCGCGACGGTGGTGGCCGCGCCCTGCAGCCGCGGCAGAACGATGAAGAGCGTCGTGATCGCGACACCGTAGAAAAGCGCGAGCAGCGCGAGTCCGACCCAGCCGCGCGCATCGGCAGGAAGCGAGAGACGATTGGCGCCCGCGCCGACCGTGAGCACCACGAGCGCCGTTACCGCCATGGCGATGAACGTGCGCGCCCGCCCGTCGACCGCCTTGAGCCAATGCACATTGAAGTACATGACGAGCGTGAAGCTGCAAGCTGCGGCAAAAGCGAAGATCACGCCGCTGCCGATGTCGGCCCAGCGCCCGCTGAGCGCCCCGATGCGCAGATCGAGCGCCAGCGCGAGCCCGAGCAGCGCGACCGGCATGATCGCGAGTGCGCGAAACGACGGAGTTTCTTTGCCGAGCGCCCAGGAAAGCAGCACGTAAAGCACCGCGAAGGTCGAAAAGACGAGCAGCGCGAGCGCGACCGGAATGCGCGCCACGGCAGAGTAAAGACAGAAGCTCTGCACGGCGACCAGCAGACCCGAAAAGAGAGCGCGCGCGAGCGTCGCCGCCGGCATCGCGAGCGGCACCTTTTGGATATGCAGTAACGCGAGCAGTACCGCCGCCGTCGCGCCGGAGCGTACAGCGACCGCCGCCGGAACGCTCGCGCCGTGATCGAAGGCGAGGCGCGCGGCAACGTGGTTGGCGCCGAACGTGGTCGCGATCGCGAGCAGGATCAGAACGCCGATGCCGGGCGATAATTTGGTTTCCATGTTCCCCTGGCCGAAGGCCCTCGTCGCCACGCTTGCCGTGCTGCCGATCGCGGCGCAAGGCTGCGATTATCCCGACGAAGGCAACCTGCCGCTGCGCCGGGCGGTGACGAAAGTGAAACTGCTGCCCGAGACCGAGGCGTGGGCGGCCGCCGTGCACAAGACCGGCGCAGTGGTCCAATACGCCTTGTCGCTCGACCGCGAGTGGCACAAGAGTGGGCGCTGCTACTGGACGGTGGAGGCGCGCGCGGAAGGCAGCACGTGGCGGCGCTTCTACGTCTCGCCAGACGGCAGGAGCGTGCTCAGCGAAAGCGGCCGGCCAGAAGCAGGAGAGCGCCGCAAAGCCACAATGTCTGGGGAAGCCAGGGCTGGAGCGCGCTGAAGAAGTGGCCCTGTGCCATGCCGCTGCCGGCGAGGGCGATGCGCGCGGCCACCGCCACGGCCAGCACCGCGAACAGCGTGCCGAGAAAACGACCTTCGCGTCCGGTCCGGCCGAGTGTCACTGCGGCCGAATAGGCCGCAACGCTCGCCGCGCCCCAGCATCCACCGGACAGGAACTGGGCTGCGACCAGCACGGCGAGCCCTGGTGCGAATAGCGTGAGGAGCATGGCTAGCGCGCCGAGCGCAGCGGCGAGCGCCATAGCCTCCGCGACGCCGAGGCGCCTTACTACACTCGCCGCCGGGAACATCAGCAGGTTGAAGCCGATCCAGAACACGGGCATCAGATACGGCAGCTGCTCGCGCGGCGCGAATTGCACATAGCGCTGCGCCGAGCTCAAGCTGAAGTGCACCTGGAAGCCGAGCGCGAGCAGCAGCAGCGCGGCAAAGAGCGCCGGACTCGCCACCGGCGGCAGCGGCTTCGGCTCGGCCGGCGGATTGGCCGGCAATCGCTTCTCGGCGAGCATCAGGCCGACGACCGTGGCGAGCAGCGTGAGCGTCGACACGATGAAGGGCACGCGCGGATCGACGCCGCGCAGCGCGACGCCGAGATACGGCGCGATCGCCGAGGCGACCGCGGTGCCGGTCAGGACGAGCGTCGAGAGCCAAGGGATACTCGGCGTGGCGGCGTAGCGTGAAAGCAGCGCCCACGGCGGCGCGCGCAGCGCCGACGAGGTGATCGCCCATAGCGCGATGGCTACGAGCAGCACGCTCGCGCTGGCGCCGGCATAGGGCAATGCGAGAAAGGCGGCAGCTGACAGCACACTGACCGCGACGATCCAGCCGCCGAAGCGCCCCAGCCCCGCGCGCACGCGGTCGACCCAGAAGCCGGTGACGACATCCATCGCCGCGAAGACCAGCTGGTCGGCGACCAGGATCCACGGCACCCATTCCCGCCCGATGCCCGCGTTCTGCGCGAGCTGCGGCAGGTAGATGACGTAGAGCGTCCACGTGGTGCCGAACAGGAACTGCACCACCCCGACGTAGACGGCGAGCCAATTCACTTGAACTGCGGATCGACCTCCACCCGCAGGCCGTCGGAGAGGCGGTTGGTCTCGTTGGCGAGCCCGATGACGGCAAGGAGCTCCATCAGCATGGCGTCGGTCATGCCTTTCTTGCGCGCCGCCGCGGTGTGCGAGTGGGTGCAGTACTCGCAGCCGTTGGTCACGCTCACCGCGACGTAGATCATCTCCTTCACCAGCGGGTCGAGCGTCCCGGGCCCCATCACCTGCTTGATGTTGGCCCACACGCGCCGCAGCTCGGCCGGGTCGTTCGCGAGCGCCTTCCAGAAGTTGTTGATCCAGTCGACGCCGCGCGTGCGCATGATGTCGTCGTACACCGACCTCACCTCCGGCGAGGCCTGCGCGTATTCGATCAACCTGACGAGCGCCATTCATCCCTCCTGCGGTAAGAGCGAAGCCAAAGCCTAGTAGAATGCGGCCCCTGAATGAAGTTTCTGTACGATCTTTTCCCGGTTGCGCTCTTCTTCGTCGCCATCCAGATCTGGGACATCTTCGTCGCCACCGCGGTGGCGATCGGCGCGACCATCGTGCAGGTGGGCTGGCTGCTGGTGCGGCGAAAGAAAGTGCAGCCGATGCTCTGGGCGAGCCTCGTGATCATCGTGGTGTTCGGCGGGCTCACGCTTTATCTGCGCGACAAGACCTTCATCCTGTGGAAGCCCACCGTGCTCTACTGGCTTTTCGGAGCCGTGCTCGCGGGCGGCGCATTGCTCGGCCGGAACCTGGTCCGCGCGCTGCTGTCGGAGCAGATGCGCTTGCCCGAGCCGATCTGGGCGCGCCTGAACTGGAGCTGGGTCGGCTTCTTCGCCTTCATGGGCCTCGCCAACCTGTACGTCGCCTTCAACTACTCCGAGAAGGTCTGGGCGACCTTCAAGCTGTTCGGCGGCATTGGGCTCATGTTCCTCTTCGTCATCGCCCAATCGCTGGTGCTCGCGAAATACATGCAGGACGACCCGCATTGAACGTGGCCCACGAAATCCGCAGCCGCCTGGCCGCGCTCGAGCCCGTGGAGATCGAGCTTGCCGACGAGAGCGAGCGGCACCGCGGCCATAGCGGCTACCAGCCCGGCGGCGGCACCCACTGGCGGCTCTCGATCGTCTCGCCGCGCTTCGCCGGTCAGTCGGTAGTCGCGCGCCACCGCATGGTGTATCAGGCGCTCGGCAACCTCATGCAGAATCCGATCCATGCGCTTGCCATCACGGCGCGTTCCCCGGAAGAAAAGACCGCCTACGAAACGAAAGGAAACGAATGATGCTCAGGTTATTCGCAGCCGCCCTGCTCGCGCTGCCCATGCTCGTGTGCGCGCAGGAGCCGGCGAAGCCCGCTGCCAAGCCGGCCGCCAAGGCCGCGGCCAAGGCCGGCGCGAAAGAGGCGGTCGCGACCGTCAACGGGGTCGCCGTGCCCGCCTCGCGCATGGAGTTCATGATGGACCAGCAGCGCCAGCGCGGCGCGCCCGACAATCAGCAGACTCGCGCCATGATGCGCGAAGAGCTGGTCAATCGCGAAATCGTCGCCCAGGAGGCGCAGAAGGCGGGTTTCGCGAAGCAGGCCGAGGTGCAGACGCAGATGGACATCGCGCGCCAGGAGATTCTCGTCGGCGCTTACCTGCGCGACTGGGCGAGGAAGCATCCGGTGAGCGACGCCGAGATCCAGAAGGAATACGACCGCGCGCGGGCGCAGAGCGGCGAGAAGGAATACCGCGCGCGCCACATCCTGGTCGAGACCGAGGACCAGGCGAAGGGCCTGATCGCGGACCTGAAGAAGGGCGCGAAGTTCGACGAGCTCGCCTCGAAGAATTCGAAGGACAGCGGCTCGAAGGAGCGCGGCGGCGACCTCGACTGGAACGTGCCGGGCGCCTTCGACAAGCAGTTCTCCGAGGCGATGGTCAAGCTCGACAAGGGCAAGTACACCGAGGCGCCGGTGCAGACGCGCTTCGGCTTTCACGTGATCCAGCTCGACGACGTGCGCCCGACCCGCTTTCCGGCGCTCGCCGAGGTGAAGCAGCGCATCCAGCAGCAGCTGACACAACAAAGGGTCGATGAGCTGATCCGGGGGCTTAGGGCAAAAGCCAAAGTTGAATGAGGTCTCCTGAGGTGGAGGTTGCATGGCCAAGTACGGACAGAAAGCCCGATCGAAAGTTAAACGCGCGATGCACAAGCGCAAGCGCGGCACGCTGCGCAGCGGCCGTTCCGGCAAGCGCGTGAAGAGCCGCAAGCAGGCCATCGCCATCGGCCTGTCGGAGGCGCGGCGCGCCGGCGCAAAGGTGCCAAGACGGCGCCGCAAATCCTCGCGCAGGAAGAAGTAGCGCCCGGCTGCATCTTCCAGGTGGTGCGCGGCAACCTCCTGGAAGAGCCGGTGGAGGCGATCGTCAACGCCGCGAACGGCCATCTCGCGCACGGCGGCGGCGTGGCTGGCATCATCTCGCGCGCCGCCGGTCCCACGCTGCAGGAAGAGTCCGATCGCCTGGTCGCCGCGCGTGGTCCGTTTCCCACCGGAGCCGCAGTCGCGACCACCGCAGGCAAGCTGCCGTTCAAGGCGGTGATTCACGCCGTCGGCCCGCGTTACGGCGAAGGCGACGAGGAAACGAAGCTGGTGCAGGCGCTGTCGGCCGCCCTTTCGCTCGCCACCGAGCGCGGCTGGCAGTCTGTATCGTTTCCCGCGGTGTCGGCGGGAATCTTCGCCGTGCCGCTCGACATCTGCGCCCGCGCCTACCTGGCCGCGGCGCGAGCCTCCAGGCTGCGTAAGGTAAGGCTATGCTTGCGCGACCAACCGGTCATCGACGCCGTCCTCAAGGAGCTCAAACGATGAGATGGATCATGCTGCTCGCCGCGCTGCTCATCGCGCCGGCGCACGCGCAAAAGCTGGAAAAGGCCACCTTCGCCGCGGGCTGCTTCTGGTGCACCGAGGAAGCCTTCGAGAAGGTGCCGGGCGTGGTCTCGGCGGTATCGGGATACACGGGAGGCAGGGTCAAGAATCCGAGCTATGAGCAGGTCTCCTCCGGACGTACCGGCCATACCGAGGCCGTCGAGGTGACCTACGATCCGGCGAAGGTGAGCTACGAGAAGCTGCTCGACACCTTCTGGCTGAATCACGACCCGACGGTGAAGGACCGCCAGTTCTGCGACGCGGGCTCGCAGTACCGCCCGGAAATCTTCTATCACACGGAAGAGCAGAAACGCCTCGCCGAGGCCTCGAAGGCGAAGTGGGAAAAGGACAAGCCCTTCCGCCAGCCGATCCTGACGCCGATCACGCAAGCGAGCGAGTTCTACCCGGCCGAGGATTACCACCAGGATTACTACAAGAAGAACGCGCTGCAGTACCGCTTCTACGTCACCGGCTGCGGGCGCTATGCGCGGCTCGACAGCCTGTGGGGCGAGCTCAGGAAAAAGTAGCTACTTCTTCCGCGGGAAGAACGGGTCGTCCGGGATTTTCTTCGGATCCCTGAGCGCGGGATCCTCGCCTTTCGCCTTCTCCTTGCCGATGCGTTCGGCCTTCTGCATCGCGTGCTTCTCCTGGTCGTTCTTCGGCTGCGCCTTGCGCGCCGCGTCTGCGACCTTGCCCGAGTCCACGAACTTGCGCGTGCGCTCGTTGTAGTCCTTGCTGCCGGTATAGCTGCCTTCGCCTTCGACCTTGTCTTTCTGTGCCATTGGCACCTCCTGGGCGGGCAATGTGCAAGCCGTGTGCCCTGTGGAAAAAGCCGCGGTTGCCTGCAAGTTCGCGGCCCGAACTGGGCCTGAAGGTTGCGTCTCCATCGACAAGGGGAGGCAACTGCTTAGGAGGACTCATGAAAGCAACGATTGTTCTGATTCTCGTGTCCAGCACGGCGCTCGTCGCCTGTACGCGCATCATCGAGCGGCCCGCCCCATCGGCGCCGTCGGTGGTGAGCACACCGGCGATCGTCGAGAGACAGACACAAGCGCCGGCGCCGGCCCCGGCCGCGGGCGCGACCGCCCCGGCGGCGTGTACTTGGTCCTCGCAGAGCTACAGCTCGGGCGCGACT
This sequence comes from Burkholderiales bacterium, assembly GCA_036506355.1. GTDB lineage: Bacteria > Pseudomonadota > Gammaproteobacteria > Burkholderiales > SG8-39 > SCGC-AG-212-J23. Next base: position 8,800 of record DASXRW010000239.1, on the reverse strand, counting down.
TCGTGCCAGGACCACGCCCAGTATCGCTGCAACGCCGGCACCTGGGAGAAGATCGCCTCGGCGCCGAGCTGTTAAGTAGCTAGTCCACCTCGTCGATCCAGGCGAGCTGGATCGCTTCGAGGATTTTCTCGCCACAGCGCTTCGGATCGTCGCCGAAGCCGGGCAGCGCCATCACCCACTGGTACAGGTCGGTGAAGCGCACCTGCTTCGGATCGACATCCGGATGCGCCTCGGCGAGGGCGATCGCGATGTCCTGCGTGTCGGTCCACCTCAAGGTTTCTTGCCTCCGCCTTCGCGTTCGTAGTTGATGGTGTACTTCGGCAGCTCGACCACCAGGTCCTCGTCGGCGACCTTCGCCTGGCAGGAAAGGCGCGAGGTCGCTTCCAGCCCCCAGGCCTTGTCGAGCATGTCCTCTTCCTTCTCCTCGGCCGGCTCGAGCGAGTCGAAGCCCTGGCGCAGGACCACGTGGCAGGTCGTGCACGCCGCCTGCTTCTCGCACGCGTGCTCGATCTCGATGTGATGCTCGAGCAGCGTGTCGCAGATCGATTTGCCTTCCTCTGCCTCGATCTCGGCGCCTTTGGGGCAAACCGTGGCGTGGGGCAGCACCTTGATCCGGGGCATCAGAGAGAGCCGATCTTCTTGCCGGCGAGCGCCCGCCGGATGCCCGCGTCCATGCGCCGCTCGGCGAAGGGCTCGGTGGCGTGGTTCAGCGCATCGATAGCTTGCTTGATCGCGCGGTGATCGCTTCCGGCGAGCGCCTTTTCCAGCGCGGCCATGGGGCGTTCAATGTCCGACTTCTCTTCGGCGGACAAAAGCTGGGCGTCGGCGGCAAGCGCCGAGCGCGTCGCCTCGAGCAGACGCTGGCCATCGACGCGCGCTTCCGCCAGCGCGCGCGAATGCACGTCTTCCCTGGCATGCGAAAACGAATCGCGCAGCATGCGCTCGATGTCCGCGTCGGCCAGGCCGTAGGAAGGCTTCACCGTCACCGAGGCTTCCGCGCCAGTGGTGCTCTCCTTCGCCGTGACCGAGAGCAGGCCATCCGCATCCACCTGGTAGGTGACGCGCACGCGCGCCGCCCCCGCCGCCATCGGCGGGATGCCCTTCAGCTCGAAGCGCGCGAGCGAGCGGCAGTCGGAGACGAGCTCGCGCTCGCCCTGCACGATGTGGAAACTCATCCCGGTCTGGCCGTCCTTGAAGGTGGTGAACTCCTGCGCCCGCCCCGCGGGAATCGTGGTGTTGCGCGGGATGATCTTCTCGACCAGGCTGCCCATGGTCTCGACGCCGAGCGACAGCGGGATCACGTCGAGCAAGAGCCAGTCCTCGCCTTGGGGCTTGTTGCCGGCGAGCACGTTCGCCTGCATCGCCGCGCCGAGCGCCACGACCTTGTCCGGGTCGAGATTGTTGAGCGGATCGCGCTTGAAGAACTCCGCCACCGCGCGCTGGATCTGCGGCATGCGCGTCGCGCCGCCGACCATCACCACGCCTTGAATATCATTTACCGAAAGGCCGGCGTCGCGCAGCGCCTTGCGTACTGGGCCGAGCGTCTTATGCACCAGCGTCTGCGTAATCCGGCAGAAGGTTTCGGTATCGAGCGTCAGATCGACGAACTCGCCGGTCGAGAGCTTCGCGCTGATCGAGGCTTCGCCGTGCACCGTGAGGTATTCCTTCGCCTCGCGCGCACGCACCAGCAGCAGGCGCATGTCGCGCGGCGAAAGCGGCGATAGCTTCGCCTGCTCCACGATCCAGCAGAACACGCGCTGGTCGAAGTCGTCGCCGCCGAGCATCGAGTCGCCGCTCGTGGCCACCACTTCGAACACGCCGCGCGAGAGCTTCAAGATCGAAAGGTCGAAGGTGCCGCCGCCCAGGTCGTACACCGCGAAGATGCCCTCGGACGCGTTGTCCAGCCCATAGGCAATCGCCGCCGCGGTCGGCTCGTTCAGCAGGCGCAGCACGTTCAGGCCGGCGATGCGCCCGGCATCCTTCGTCGCCTGGCGCTGGGCATCGTCGAAGTAGGCGGGCACGGTGATCACCGCGCCGCTGAGCGTTCCACCCATTGCCAGCTCGGCGCGCTGGCGCAGCACTTTCAGGATTTCGGCGGACACCTCGACCGGGCTCTTCACGCCGCCGGCGGTGCGCAGCTGGAGCATGCCCGGCGCGTCGACGAAGTCGTACGGCGCGTTCTGCACGTGGTCGACGTCCTTCACGCCGCGGCCCATGAAGCGCTTTACCGAGACGATGGTGTTGTTCGGATCGTCGGCCTGGCGCGCCTGCGCGGCATAACCGACTTCCACTTTTCCATTATTTAAGTAACGGACAATCGACGGCAGCAGCGGCCGCCCCTGCGCATCGGGCAGCACCGTGGCGCCGCCGCTCCTCACGGTGGCAACGAGCGAGTTCGTCGTGCCGAGGTCGATGCCCACAGCGAGCCGGTGCTCGTGCGGTGCTGGCGACATGCCTGGTTCGGAAATCTGCAGCAGTGCCATTACTCGATGGTCTCGTAGGCGCCGTCGATTTCGGCTTCCAGTTTTTCCAGGAACTGGAGCTCACGCACCAGCCCGGCGGCGGCCCGGTAGTCCTTGTCGGTGTCGATGCGCTGCGCGAGCTTCTGCTCCAGCGCCTGCTTGTCCCGCCCGATCGATTTCTGCAGCGCGTCCAGCCCTTTCACATCCTTGGAGCGGGTCGCATTCTCCAGCGCCTCGCGCAGCTCCATCTGCTGGCCGAGGAAGGCAGCCGGCATCGCGGTGTTGGTCTCGAAGGCGACGTCGACGCCGTGCAGCGCGAGGATGTGGCTTGCGCGCTGCACGGGATTCTTCAGGCTGCGGTAGGCCTCGTTGACGCGCGTCGTCCACTGCAGCGAGGCGCGCCGCTCGGCGTCGCCGGCATGGGCGAAGCGGTCGGGGTGCACGCGCGCCTGGATCTCGCGATAGGACCGCTCGAGGGCCGTTTCATCTACCGAGAAGGCGGGCTGCAGACCGAACAATTCGAAGTGGTTCTGCATCGCCTGAAGTGGCCGTACTTCGTCTATACCGCCGGCGCCAGAGGCGCCGTACTAGACGTTAAAGCTCTCGCCGCAGCCGCACTCGTCCTTGACGTTGGGGTTGCGGAACTTGAAACCCTCGTTAAGGCCCTCGCGCGTGTAGTCGAGCTCCGTGCCATGCAAATACGGCAGGCTCTTGGGGTCGACGATGACCTTCACGCCGTGGCTCTCGAATTGCACATCCTCGGGGTTCAGCGCATCGGCGTACTCGAGCTTGTAGGCCATGCCCGAGCAGCCGGAAGTGCGCACGCCCACCCGCAGGCCGACACCCTTGCCGCGCTTGGCGAGGTGGGACTGGACGTGCTTCGCCGCGTTTTCAGTAAGCGTGATCACGCGACTTTCTTCTCCTGGGCCGTGATCGCGGCCTGCCCATGCTTCTTCTTGTAATCCTCGACGGCGGCCTTGATCGCGTCCTCGGCCAGGATCGAGCAGTGGATCTTCACCGGCGGGAGCGAGAGCTCCTGCGCGATCTGCGTGTTCTTGATCGACGCAGCCTGGTCGAGCGTCTTGCCCTTGACCCACTCGGTGACGAGCGAGCTCGAGGCGATCGCCGAGCCGCAGCCGTAGGTCTTGAAGCGCGCGTCCTCGATGCGGCCGTCTGCGCCGACGCGGATCTGCAGCTTCATCACGTCGCCGCACGCCGGCGCGCCGACCATGCCCGTGCCGACCGCGTCGTCCGCCTTGTCGAACGAACCCACGTTCCGCGGGTTCTCGTAGTGATCGATGACTTTGTCGCTGTATGCCATATCAGACTCCTAATGTGCAGCCCACTGTACTGAGTTCAAGTCGACGCCTTCCTTGTACATCTCCCACAGCGGCGACAACTCCCTTAGCTTTGCCACCTTGCGCTTGATGAGCTCGGCAGCATAGTCGACCTCCTGCTCGGTCGTAAAACGGCCGAGGGTGATGCGGATCGAGCTGTGCGCGAGCTCGTCGTTGCGCCCGAGCGCGCGCAGCACGTACGACGGCTCGAGCGAGGCCGAGGTGCAGGCCGAGCCCGAGGACACGGCGATGTCCTTCACCGCCATGATGAGCGACTCGCCCTCGACGAAATTGAAGCTGACGTTGAGGTTGTGCGGGATGCGCCGCTCGAGGTCGCCGTTGAGATAGACCTCTTCCATGCCCTGGACGCTTTTCCACAGCCGGTCGCGCAGGCCGCGGATGCGCTCGTTGTCGGTCGCCATCTCCACCTTGGCGAGACGCGCCGCCTCGCCGAAGCCGACGATCTGGTGCGTGGCGAGCGTGCCCGAGCGGAAGCCGCGCTCGTGGCCGCCACCGTGAATCTGCGCTTCCAGCCGCACGCGCGGCTTGCGCCGCACGTAGAGCGCGCCGATGCCCTTGGGGCCGTAAATCTTGTGCGCCGTGATGGTCAGGAGGTCGGCCCTGAGCTTGTTCATGTCGATGTCGACGCGCCCGGCACCCTGCACCGCGTCGCAATGAAAAATGATGCCCTTCGCCTTGCAGATATCGGCGATTTCCCACACCGGCTGGATCACGCCGATCTCGTTGTTCACCATCATGATCGACGCGAGGATCGTGTCCGGCCGGATCGCCGCCTTGAACTTGTCGATGTCGACGAGGCCGTTCGGCTCCACCTCGAGGTAAGTGGCCTCGAAGCCCTGGCGCTCGAGCTCGCGGAAGGTGTCGAGCACGGCCTTGTGCTCGGTCTTCTGCGTGATGAGGTGCTTGCCCTTGGTCTTATAGAACTGCGCAGCGCCCTTGATCGCCAGGTTGTTGCCCTCGGTCGCCCCCGAGGTCCAGACGATCTCCTTCGGATCGGCGTTGATCAGCGCCGCGACATGGCCGCGCGCTTCCTCCACGCCCTCCTCGGCTTTCCAGCCGAACGCGTGCGAGCGGCTCGCGGGGTTGCCGAAAATCTCCGTGAGGTACGGGATCATCTTCTGCGCCACGCGCGGATCGACCGGCGTGGTCGCGGAGTAGTCGAGGTAGATCGGCAGCTTCATGCGGCAACCTTCTCCTCTTTCGGGCGGAAATCCTTGATCACCGCCACAGGCTTGCCTGCCTGGTGCGCGACCAGGTCGGCGAGCGTCACGGACGAGAGGTAGTCGTGCATCTTCTCGTTCAGCGTCGCCCACAGGTCGTGGGTCATGCAGCGCTTGTCGTCGTGGCAGTTCTCCTTGCCGCCGCACTGGGTCGCATCGAGCGGCTCGTCCACTGCCGTAACGATGCTCGCCACCGTGATCGCCGGCGCCGGCTGCGCGAGGTTGTAACCGCCGCCGGGGCCGCGCACGCTCGAAACCAGCTTCGCCCGGCGCAGCTTGCCGAAGAGCTGCTCTAAATAGGAAAGCGAGATGTGCTGCCGCTCGCTGATCGCGGCAAGCGTGACGGGGCCGCGGTTCTGGCGCAGCGCCAGATCGACCATCGCGGTCACCGCAAACCTGCCCTTCGTCGTGAGTCTCATTAAGCCCTCTGGGAATACCCGATTAGGATGGTCAAGTATACCTTAATCCGACAGAATTAGTCGGACTTTGTTCCCTTTGGGCACAGGCCCTTAGGGTCTGTCCCCGTTCTATTTGACAGCGCGCAGGTCCCGCCTGGAAGCCTCTGTTTCGCGCTCCATTTCGGCCATCCGCGCCTGTAGCGCCCGCAGTGCGCGCTCAAGCTCCTGGGAATGCTCGACGAGCTGCTGGATCGCCTTGGCGTAAGGGTCGGAGTGCTCCTGCACCACGGCGTAGGCGGCAAATCGGGCGTCCTCCGCTTCCTTTCCTTCCACGACACGGCCAGGAATGCCGACCACTGTCGCGCCGGCCGGCACTTCCTTCACCACCACGGAATTCGAGCCGATCCGTGCGCCGTCGCCCACGGTGAAGCCGCCGAGGATCTTCGCGCCCGCGCCGACCACGACTCCCGCCCCGAGCGTCGGATGGCGCTTGGTGCCGCGGAAGAGCGTGGTACCGCCGAGCGTCACGCCCTGATAGATGGTGCAGCCATCGCCAACTTCGGCGGTCTCGCCGATCACGACGCCCATGCCGTGGTCGATGAACACGCAGGAGCCGATGCTTGCGCCCGGGTGGATCTCGATGCCGGTCAGCCAGCGCCCGAGGTGCGAGGTGAAGCGGCCGAGCCAGCGCAGTTTGTACAGCCAGAACCAGCGCGCGAGCTTGTGGATGTAGATCGCGTGCAGCCCGGGATAGCAGGTGAGGATCTCCCAGGTGGTGCGCGCCGCCGGGTCCCGCTCGAGGATGCAGGCGATGTCGCTGCGCAATTTCGCAAACATGCGGCGATTCTATGGGTGCCCGACTAAATTGATCAACTATTCCTTGGGCTCATGGCTGCCATTCCTGCGGCTCATCAGAGCCTTGAGGAGGCCGCGCAAAATGTTCACCTCCTCGCGTTCGAGCGCCGGCACGCGCGAGAACAAGCGGCGCCAGCGTTCCCGCAGCCGCGAGTTGGGCGCCATGAAGCCGCTCCTGGTGGCTGCCTCTTCCAGATGCGCGTACAGGCCTTCCAGATCTTCGACGGTCGCACGCTTCTCCACCCGCGAGAACGGCATCGCGACGTCGACGCACATGCGCAATTCATAAGCCACCACCTGCACGGCCTGCGCGAGATTCAGCGAGCTGAACTGCGGATTCGCCGGGATGTGCACCAGGAACTGGCAGGCAAACATCTCCTCGTTGGTGAGGCCGGCGGCTTCGTTCCCAAAGACAAACGCCACCTTGTCGTTCATCTCGACCGCGCGCGCGGCGGCGCTGCGCACGTCGAGCACCTGCGGCGACCATTCGCGCGGCCGCGCGGAAAGCGCGAACCCCGCCACGCAATCGGCGATCGCCTCATTGAGCGTGGCATGCACCGTGGCCGATTCCAGAACGTCCGCGGCGTTCGTGGCCATCCACTGCGCTTCCGGCGCCGGGTAGCGCTCGGGCGCGACCAGCCGCAGGTCGCTAAGGCCCATCGCCTTCATCGCACGAGCCGCGGCGCCGATGTTGCCCGGGTGGTTCGGCCGGCAAAGCACGATGCGGATGGGCGGCATGCGACTAGAATACGCCCCCGGAATTCGGGGACGGAGCCCAAACTAGTTTGGGGACGGAGCCCGAACCAGTTAGGGCTCCGTCCCCGAATTATTCCTTATGCATCCCATGCTCAACATCGCCGTGCGCGCGGCGCGCCGCGCCGGCTCGATCATCAACCGCGCGGCGCTCGACGGCGGGAGCGGGCTGCATGTGCGGTCGAAGCGCGCCAAGGATTTCGTCACGCAGGTCGACCAGGCGGCCGAGCAGGCGATCATCGAGATCGCGCGCAAGGCCTATCCCGAGCACGGCTTCCTCGCCGAGGAGTCGGGCGCGAGCCAAGAGCACGCGGAATTCGTCTGGATCATCGACCCGCTCGACGGCACCACCAACTTCATCCACGGCTTCCCGCAGTACTGCGTCTCGATCGGCATCCAGCAGCGCGGCGCACTCACGCATGCGGTGATCTACGACCCGGCGAGAAACGAGCTCTTCACCGCGTCGAAGGGCCGCGGCGCGTTCCTGAATGACCGGCGTATCCGCGTCTCGACGCTCACCAAATTCGGCGACGCGCTGGTGGGGACCGGCTTCCCGTTCAAGGAGCTCGAGCGCCTCGACCTGTACACGCGTCAGCTGCAGACGATGATGAAGACCTGCGCCGGCGTGCGTCGGGCGGGCGCCGCGGCGCTCGACCTCGCCTATGTCGCCTGCGGACGGCTCGACGCCTTCTGGGAGCTCGGCCTCTCGCCGTGGGACATGGCCGCGGGCGCGTTGCTGATTCAGGAAGCGGGTGGACTCGTCGGCGATCTGAAAGGCGATCAGGGATTCATGGACTCGGGTGACATCGCGGCCGCCACGCCGAAGGTATTCACCTCGCTGCTAGAGGCGCTACGATAGCCTGATGTCGAACTTGTCCGGATAGAAGGCGAGCAGCTCCCTGATGGCGAGCATCTCGTCGTACGGCTGCTCGTAGGTCCACACCGCGTTCTCCGCGCCGTTCTTGAGCGAGTAGTACGAAGCCTGCCCTTTGAACGGGCAGTACGTGTGGTGCTCGGTGCGCGCGAGGCGCTCCATCTTCACGTCCTTGCGCGGGATGTAATACACGACCGGGGCCACGACGTGGCCGACGTGGGTCTCATGCAGCTCGATGGCGTTGCTCGTGTCGGCGATCACCTCGCCATCATGCGTCACCTGCACACGCACCTTCGCCGGCTTCGCGCTGATGCGGTGCTTCGGGTACTGCTTGTAGCCTGGAGCCGGATTGGCGCTCATTTCCGCTTCGCCTTCCACAGGCCCATCATGCGGCCCTCGGGATCGGTGAAGAGCGAGAACTTGCCCATGCCGGGCACCTTCTGCATCTCGACGTGGATCTTGCCGCCGGCGGCGACGATCTTCTTGCGATACGCCGTAAGGTCGTCGACCAGGATGTAGAAGAGCATGTTGCCCGGCCACGGGCCTTCGCGCTCCGGCTCGACGATGCCGCCGTTGATGCCGCGCATCTCGCCTTCGGCGCCGGTCTCGACGATGCGGTAGTTGATCTCCGGATGGTGCTGGACCTTCCAGCCGAAGATCTTGGCGTAGAAGTCCGACACCTTCGCCGGATCTTTCGACATCAGCTCCCAATGGATGACCGGGTTACCCATGTTGGGCGTCCTTGCTCGCGATCACCATCCACGTCACGCCGAAGCGATCGTCCACCATGCCGAAGCTCGAGGCGAAAAAGGTCGGGATCAGCGGCTGCTGCACCTTGCCGCCGTCGCTCAGCGCGCCGAACAGGCGCTTCGCTTCCGCA
>DASXRW010000238.1:0-2656 GCA_036506355.1 Burkholderiales bacterium | reverse complement strand
CCGCCGCGCTTCAAGGCGACCGGCGGCAAGGACATCATCGGCTGGCGCGGCCTCGAGCAGCCGTTCTACGGCGTGCCGAACATGCTCGCCGACGCGGTGCGCGAGGAGCGCGGCGTGCGGGTTCACGCGTGGCGCGGCATCGGCGCCGGCTACAACAAGTTCGCCTCCGAGAGCTTCCTCGACGAGATCGCGCATGCCACGGGCAAGGACCCGCTCGCGCTGCGCCTGGAGCTGACCAAGGATCATCCGCGGGCCAACGCCGTGATCCGCGCGGTGGCGGAGATGGCGGATTGGAAGAAGCCGCGCGGCAAGGACCGGGCGCTCGGCATCGCGTTCTCGGACTACCACGAGTCTTTCAGCGCCGGCATCGCCGAGGTGTCGCTCGATCGCAAGACCGGCAAGATCCGCGTGCATAACTACTGGATCGCGGGCGATGCGGGCATCGTCGTGCAGCCCGAGAACGCCCACGCGCAGCTCGAGAGCGCCGTGGTCTACGGTCTTAGCTCGGCGCTTTCCGAGGAGCTGACGTTCAAGAACGGCGCGGTGCAGCAGACCAACTTCCACCAGTACCAGGTGATGCGCATGAGCGACATGCCGGAGATCCACACGCGCGTCATCGTCACCGACAACGCGCCGACGGGCCTCGGCGAGCTCGGCGTACCGACGGTGGCACCGGCGATCGGCAACGCGGTGTTCAAGCTCACCGGCAAGCGGTTGCGTCAGCTGCCGATGTCACCGCAGCGCGTAAGCGCAGTACTCAAAGCTTAGCAAGACAAAAAGGGGCGGCCACGGTTGCGTGGCCGTCCTTTTTTATTCGACCTTGATATTCGCCGCGCGAATGATCGCGCCGTAGCGCTCTTGCTCGCGGCGCATGAAGCTCGCCATCTCGTCCGGCGTGGTGGCCACCGGGTCGAGGCCAAGGAAGACGTACCGTTCCTTCAGTTCGTTCGATTGCAGCGCCTTCTGTATCTCGGCCGAAAGCCGGTTGAGGATCTCGCGCGGCGTGCCCTGCGGCGCGGCGTAGCCGATCCAGGCTGCGGCCTCGTAGTCGAGGCCCGCCGCTTCCGCCAGCGGCGGCACATCGGGCATCGCGCCCGAGCGGCGCAACGTCGACACGCCGTAAGTCTTGAGACGGCCGGACTTGATGTGCGGCGCGGTCGCCGCCACGGTCTCGACGGTGTAAGTGATCTGGCCATTGATGATGTCGGTGATCGCTGGCGCGGTGCCCTTGTAGGGCACATGGCGCGCCTGCAGGCCGGCGACGGAATTGAACAGCTCGGTGAACAGATGAGCCGTCGCGCCCGTGCCGGACGAGGAGAAGGTGTACTTGCCGGGATTCGCCTTCACTTCCGCGATGAACTCCTTGGCATTGGCGGCCGGAAATGAAGGACTGACGACCAGCGCGAAGGGCACCGCCGCGATCACGCTGATCGGCGCGAAGTCCTTGAGCGAGTCATACGGCGTCTTCTGCAGGTTGGGCATGATCGATAGCGGTCCGCTCGAGGCGGCGAGCAGGGTGTAGCCGTCGGGCGCGCTCTTCGCCACCACGTCCGAGCCGATCGCGCCGCCGGCGCCGGGCTTGTTCTCGATTACGAACGGCTGGTTGAGCGCGCTCTGCAGGCGTTCGGCCACCACCCGCGCGGCGATGTCGGTCGCCTGTCCCGGCGGCCACGGCACGACCACCTTCACCGCGCGGTTCGGATAGTTCTGCGCCGACGCGGCGAACGCCAGCCAGCAAAGCAGGGCGACGATGATCCTCATGGGGCCATTTCTCCTCGCGCCGATTCTAGAACGTGCCGGGATAGGCGCCGCCGTCCAGCAGCAGGTTCTGTCCGGTGATGAATCCCGCCTGCGCACTGCAGAGATAGGCGCAGGCCTCGCCGAACTCGGCCGGGTCGCCCTGCCTGCCCGCCGGAATCAGGCGCAGGCGCTCGGCCAGCGCCGCTTCCTCACTGAGTCCCCGCTCCTTGGCGAACGCGGTCATGGTGGTGCGGTTGCGATCGGTCATGAAAAACCCCGGCAGCAGGTTGTTGATCGTCACGTTGTGCTTCACCGTCTGGCGCGCGAGCCCGGCGATGAAGCCGGTGAGCCCGGAGCGCGCGCCGTTCGAAAGCCCGAGCGGCCCGAGCGGCGCCTTCACCGCGCTGGAAGTGATGTTGACGATGCGCCCGAAGCGCCGCGCGATCATGCCGTCGACGGTGGCCTTGATGAGTTCGATCGGCGTCAGCATGTTGGCATCGATCGCCTTCATCCACGCCGTGCGATCCCATTCGCGGAAGTCGCCGGTCGGCGGGCCGCCGGCATTGTTCACCAGGATGTCGGGCATGGGACACGCGGCGAGCGCCGCCCGGCGGCCCTCTTCGGTGGTGATGTCACCCACAACCGCGGTCACGCGAACGCCGCACGCGTCGCGGATCTCCTGCGCCGTCTTCTCGAGTGCCTCGCGGCCACGCGCGGTGATCACCAGATTGACGCCTTCGCGTGCCAGCGAGAACGCGCAGCCCCTGCCGAGGCCTTTGGAGGCGGCGCAGACGAGCGCCGTCTTGCCACGAATACCGAGATCCATCTCAGCTCCTTTTCAGCGATACCAGCAGCACGCCGATGATGACGAGCGCGCCGCCGAATGCCTGCACCGCGGTGAACGGCTCATCGAGGC
>DASXRW010000237.1:0-6822 GCA_036506355.1 Burkholderiales bacterium | reverse complement strand
GGCAGGCCGACGCGCTCGAGCAGCCGCCGCGCCCGCTCGTAGCGCTCGGCTTCGCTCGCGCCCAGGCCGTGGATGCGCATCGGCTCGACCAACGTGCGGCCGATCGAACGCCGCGGATTTAAGCTGGCGTAGGGATTCTGGAACACGATCTGGATGCGCCGGCGAAACGCCATCATCTGCCGGGGCGTGAGGCGCAGGAGATCGGTGCCCTCGAGCTTCGCCTCGCCGCCGGTCGCGTCGAGCAGGCGCATGGCGAGCATCGCCACCGTGGTCTTGCCGGAGCCCGATTCACCCACCAGCCCGACGGTGCGGCCGCGGGCCACGTCGAATGAGACGTCGCTGACCGCGACGAGAGATTTCGAGCGGAAGAACCCCGTGCGGAGCCGGAACTCCTTGCGCAGATGCTTGGTTTCCACCACCGGCGCACCAGCGCTTGGGCGCTGCAAGGGGGTGTCGGTAACTGGAGCAGCACGCATGAAGTCGTCGATCACCGGCAGGCGCCGCGGCCGCGCGTCGAGCCGCGGCCGGCAGGCGAGCAGCGCCCGCGTATAGGGATCCTGCGGCGCGTGGAAGATGCGCTCGACCGGACCGCTTTCGCGCACGATGCCGTCGCGCATCACCACCACGTCGTCGGCGAGCTCGCCGACGAGGCCGAGGTCGTGGCTGATGAAGAGCACGCTCATGCGATGGCGCTCGCGCAGCCGCGCGATCAGCTCCAGCACCTGGCGCTGCACCGTGACGTCGAGCGCGGTGGTCGGCTCGTCCGCGATCAGGAGCTTCGGCTCGTTGGCGATCGCGATCGCGATCATCACGCGCTGCTGCTGCCCGCCCGAGAGCTCGTGCGGGTAGGCGCGCAGGCGCGCGTGATGCTCGGGGATGCCGACCTCGTTCAGGAGCTCGGCAGCGCGCTCGAGCGCCTGGCGCACGCTCATCCTGCGATGCAGTCGCAGCACCTCGGCGACCTGCTCGCCGACCGTCAGCACCGGGTTGAGCGAGCTCATCGGCTCCTGGAACACCGCGCTGATGTCGCGGCCGCGCAGCTCGCGCATCCGGGCCGCTGGCGCGGCGAGCAGGTTCTGGCCGGCATATTCGATGCGGCTCGCGGGATGGATCACGGCGTTCTCGGGCAGCAGGCGCAGGATCGACATCGCCGACACCGTCTTGCCGCTGCCCGATTCGCCCACCAGCGCGAGCGTCGAGTCTTCGCGCACCTCGAAGCTCACGCCGCGCACCGCCTCCACCGTGCGCTGGCGCGTGACGAACGACACCCGCAGGTTGGAAACGCTGATCACCGGAGCTTCGGATCGAGCGCGTCGCGCAGGCTGTCGGTGAGCATCGAGAAGGCGGTGAGGAAGATCGCCATGAACACGGTCGCCGCGGCGAGCTGCCACCACTTGCCGATGATCAGCTCGGTCTGCGCCTCCGAGAGCATCGTGCCCCAGGACACCATGTCGATCGGCACGCCCAGGCCGAGGAAGGAGAGGATCACCTCGACCTTGATGAAGGCAACGACCAGGAGCGAGAGCTGCACCAGGATCACGTGGCTCACGTTCGGCAGGATGTGCACGAACATGCGCGAGGCGGCGGAGGCGCCGATCGCCTGCGCGGCGAGCACGTACTCGCGCGAGCGGTGCTTCATGTACTCGGCGCGCACCAGGCGGTACATGCCGGTCCAGCCGGTGAAGGCGAGGATGATCACCACCGTCCAGATGCCGCTAGAGAACATCGAGGCGAGCGGGCCGCTCCTCAGCACCGCGGCGAGGGTGAAGATGAGGAGGATCCCCGGGATGGAAGTGAAGACGTTGTAGAGCCATTCCAGGAAATCATTGACCCAGCGGCCGTAGAACCCGGCGAACGCGCCGAGGAGCGTGCCGATCAGCGTCGCGCAAAGCGCGGCGACGATGCCGACGGCGATCGACACCTGCGAGCCCTTGATCGCCTTGGCGAGCACGTCGCGTCCCCAGCGGTCGCCGCCCCACGGCAGCGTGAGCGAGCGCTCGGGCTCGGTGCTCTTCAGCGCCTGCGTGCGCCTGGCCCATTCCTCGTACTTGGGCGCCAGCGGATCGATATCGCTCAGGTCGGGCACTCTGCCCTTGTGCTCCATGCGATTCTGCAGCGCCGCTTCCAGATTCGGCCGGTCGCCGAGGAACGAGGGATTGGCGTAGGGCACGCCGACCTCCTCGCTCCAGCCGCCGGCAAGCCATCCAGCCATGGCGAAAAGGATCATCACGAGATACGCCACCACGATGCCGAGCGAGACGGCGCCGACGCGGTCCTGCTGCAGCCGCCGCCGCAGCGCGGTCCAGGCGCTCTCGGGCGTGACGTCGAGGACGGCAGCCATTTAGCGAAGCTGGATGCGCGGATCGACGAAGCTGTAGAGCACGTCGGCCGCGAGGTTGATGAGCATGGTGAGCACGGCTAGATAGATCGTCACCGCCTGGATCACCGGGTAGTCGCTGCGGTTCACCGCCAGATAGATCTCGCGCCCGAGGCCGGGGATGGAAAAGAAAATCTCGAGCAGGAAGCTGCCTACGAACACACCGGGGATGAGCAGCGAGATGTTCGTCACGACGGGAACCAGCGCGTTGCGCAACACGTGCTTGCGCAGGATCGCCGGCTCGGAGAGTCCCTTGGCGCGCGCGGTGCGCACGTAGTCGCTCTTCGTCTCGTCGAGGAAGAACGAGCGATACAGGCGCGTCTGCGGCGCGAGGCCGACCAGCGCCGCGAGCAGGATCGGCAGCGGCGCGTAGGTGACGAGGTTCTTCCAGAAGCTGTCGCTCCAGCCCTGCACCGGGAACCAGCCGAGCTGGAAGCCGAAGAGGTACTGGCCGGCGATGATGTAGACGAGGAACGAGACCGACATCGCCGCCACGCAGATCGCGATCACCGTGCGATCGAGCAGCGTGCCGCGGTAATAGGCGACCAGCATGGCGGTGGGAATCGCCATGGCGGCTTCGAGCAGCAGGATCGGGATGGTGATGGTGAGCGTGGCCGGCAGGCGCGAGAGGAAGATGGTCGAGACCTGCTCGCGCGTGATCCAGCTCTTGCCCCAGTCGAAGGTCAGGATCTCGCGCACGAAGATGCCGAGCTGCACGTACCACGGCCGGTCGAGGCCGAGCTCGCGCCGGATGGCGTCGATCTGCTCCTGCGTGGCGATCTGGCCGGCGAGGATCTGCGCCGGATCGCCGCCGAACAGCTTGAACAGGAAGAAAATCAAGAGCACCACTCCCGCGAGAGTGGGCACCATCTGCCAGAGCCTGCGTAAGATATAGCCCGCCATGCGCCTCCTCCTCCCCTTGCGCGCCGCGATTCTAGCCTTGGTTCTGATCGCTCCGCCCGCGGCGGCGGAGAAAGTCCTGCGCTACGCCTTCCAGATCGCGGAGACCGGATTCGATCCGGCGCAGATCAACGACGTCTACTCGAGCATCATCGTCGCCCACATCTACGATTCGCCGCTCAAGCTCGAGTACCTCGCCCGCCCCTACAAGCTCAGCCCGAACACCGCGGCGGCGATGCCCGAAGTCTCGCCCGACGGCAAAGTGTGGACCATACGCATCAGGCCGGGCATCTATTTCGCCGACGACCCGGTGTTCAAGGGCAAGAAGCGCGAGCTGACCGCGCAGGACTACGTCTATTCGCTCAAGCGGCACTGGGACCCGAAGAACAAGTCGCAGCAGCTCTACCTCGTCGACGGGCGCGTCGTCGGCATGGACGCGATCCGGAAGAGCGCGCTCGCCGGCGGCAAGTTCGACTACGACCGCGAGGTCGAAGGCGTGAAGGTGATCGACCGCTACACCTACCGTGTCACTTTCGTCGAGCCCAACCCGAACTTCGTCTATTCCCTCGCCTCGAACTGCAACCTCACCTGCGCGGTGGCGCGCGAGGTGATCGAGGGCTATTCCGATCGCACCATGGAGCATCCGGTCGGCACCGGTCCCTATCGGCTGAAGGAGTGGCGGCGCTCCTCGCGCATGGTGCTCGAGCGCAACCCCGGCTTCCGCGACGAGCGCTACGACGAGACCGCGCCGGCCGACGACCCGGAGGCGCAGGAATTCGCCGCCAAGCTGCGCGGCAGACGCCTGCCGATGATCGACCGCGTCGAGGTCTACATCATCGAGGAGGCGCAGCCGCGCTGGCTGGCCTTTCTCAACGCCGAGCACGACCTCATCGACCGCACGCCCTTCGAATTCGTCAACATCGCCGCGCCCGAAGGGCGCCTGGCGCCGAACCTCGCCAAGCGCAAGATCAAGATGTCGCGCAACAACGAGCACGACCTGATCTTCGCCTACTTCGGCATGGAGAACCCGGTGCTTGGCGGCTACACCGCCGACAAGGTCGCGCTGCGGCGCGCTATTTCTCTCGGCATCGATCCCGACGAGTGGATCCGCGCGGTGTACTACGGCCAGGCGATCGTGGCGCAATCGACGGTCCCGCCGACCGCCTTCGGCGCCGATCCGGACCTCGCCAGTCCGCTCGCGGAATTCAACCCGGCAAAAGCCAAGGCGCTGCTCGACGTCTACGGCTACGTCGACCGCGACGGCGACGGCTACCGCGAGCTGCCCGACGGCTCGCGGCTGGTGCTCGAAGTCGCAAGCGTGCCCGACAGCCAAGGCAAGCGGCAGGACGAGCTCTGGCGCAAGTGGATGGACCGCATCGGTCTGCGCACCGAGTTCAAGAAGAACCAGTGGCCGCAGCACCTGAAGGACTCGCGCGCCGGCAAGCTGATGATCTGGAACCTCGGCTGGCTCGCCGGCGATCCGGACGCCGACACGTTCTACCAAATCCTCTACGGCATCAGCAAAGGCCAGGCCAACCACTCGCGCTTCGACCTGCCGGCGTGGAACGCCCTCTATAAGCAGGCGCGCGCGCTGCCCGACAGCCCGCAACGCGATCGGCTATACCGCGAGATGGATCGCCTCTTCTTCGTCTACGCCCCGCTGCGACCGATCGCCCACCGCACCATCACCGGGCTTGCCCATCCTTGGCTGGCGGGCTTTCGGCGGAACGGCCTGAGCCGGCCGCTCTGGCAGTACCTGGATATCGACGAGTCAGCTCTGCCATCACCGCAGTCTCGAGCAGGCGCGGGGGCAGCAGCCCCTGCGCGATGATGAGATCGTGGAACTCCTGCTGATCGAATTTCTCGCGCAGCGCGATCTCCGCCTTCATCCTTAGCTCGCGCAGCCTGCTGTAGCCGTACAGGTAGGACACCGCCTGGCCGGGCTCGCGGAACGCGTAGCGGTCTGCCTCCTGCTGCGCCATCGGCTCCGACAGCGTCACCTCGCGCATCAGGTATTGCTTCGCCGCCTCGGGCGTGATGCGCCCGAGGTTGACCATCGGGTCGAGGAAGGCGCGCGCTGCGCGCATCAGGCGAAGCTGCAGCGCGAAGAGCTGCCCGTCGGCGGGGTAGTAAGGCAGCATGATCGCTTCCGCGTACAGCGCCCAGCCTTCGGCGTTGGTGCTGTTGGAGGCGAACACCGCGCGCGCGAGCGGCACGCCGCGCTCGACCATCGCCGCGAACTGCAGCTCGTGTCCCGGGCGTGCTTCGTGCGCGGTCAGGGTCCACGCCGCGGCTGGCGCGGTGAAGTCGTCTGCCGGCGCCGTGGACTTCGCGTTCGGGTTGGAAAGCGGCAGCACGAACTCGCCGACCTCGCCGCGATTACCCACGAGCCGCGGGGTGTTCAGATAGGGCGCCGGGATCGCCGCGGATTCCGCCTCGCTCGCGAGGCGGATGGATGCCGGGCGCTGCGGCAGCGTGAGCAGGCGCTCGCGCGTAATGATCTTCTCGATTTCGGCGAGGCGCTCGCGATAAAACGGCAGGATGCGCTCGGGCGCGAGCGGCTCGCGCTTGAGCTGGCGCAGCCGCTCGCGATAGTCACCGCCGGCGAGCCGGATCATCGCTTCGCGCACTTCGGCGAACGTCGTCATGCCGAGCGCGATCGCCTGCTCCGGCGTGATGTCGACGCCGAAACTCTTCAGCCGGTCGGCGTAGAGCTCGCGCGGCAGCGCTGGCGTGGCGCGGGCGCGCGGCAGCACCGTGCCGCGCACCCAATCGCAGTACTCGCGCACCTGCGCCGCCAGGCGGTCGTGCGGCGTCTGCCAGTCCTGCACGCTGCTCGCGCGAAAGAGCTCGGCGATGCCCGCGACGTAGCGCGCGCAATTGTGGAGCTGCTGCTCGACTTCGCCGCGATACGGCCAGACGAGCTTCGCGTTCGCGCGCTCCGTGGTGCGCTCGCGCGCGAGCTGCACGAGTGGTGCCGCGCCTGGCGCCATGCCTGCGTAGCGCCGCAGCCGCTCGAGCGCGTGCTGCTGGCGCGCCGGCGGGTTGCGCTTGTCGAGCAGCACCTGCAGCCCCTCGAACATCTGGCGCGGCAGATCCTGGAACGGCACGAGCAATCGCTCCCCGAGGGCGCTCGTGCGCCGCATTCGCGCCAGCGCCTCGACCACGATGTCGAGGTCCTCGCGCACGTGGACCTCGCGCTCCTTTTCCTTCAGTGCTGCAAGGCGCGCGGACATCGCGCCCAGCGCCGTGTCGACGCGCTTCACGCGTCCGGGCTTGAGATCCATCGCCCCGGTATCGAAGCGCTCGACGCCGATATAGGACATCCATTCCGGATAGAACGCGCCGAGCGTCTCGAATACCATCGCGGTATTGCGGTCGCTGCGCTCGATCCACGAGCGGTCCTGGGCGCCGGCTGCCGCCCACATCGACGCCATGAGCACGAACAGCGTGATCCGGCTGGAAAATCCGCGCGAAGACGGCGTGCGTGAGCTCATTGGCGCGCTCGATAGTTATCTGGGCGCATTGTATCCACCGGCGAGCAA
>DASXRW010000236.1:0-4790 GCA_036506355.1 Burkholderiales bacterium | reverse complement strand
TGGACCACCGCCCACTCGGGTGCTGTAAGCCTTCGTGATGCCGAGCACGTAGTGCAGGTGCATCGGCCCGATGCCCGCGCCCGCGGCCGCCGCGCCGGCGACGCAGTTCGATGAGGTGACGAAGGGATAGGTGCCGTGATCGATGTCGAGCAGCGAGCCCTGCGCGCCTTCGAAGAGCAGGTTCTTGCCGGCGCGGTTGGCGTGGTAGAGCGCGCGCGGCACGTCGGCGATGAGCGGCGCAAGGCGCGGCGCGAGCGCGAGCGTCTCGTCCAGGGTCTTTTGGAAACTCACTTCTTCCTGGCGGTAATAGTTCTTCAGGACGAAGTTATGAAAGTCGAGCAGCTCGCGCAGCTTCTCGGCGAAGCGCTTCGCGTCGAAGAGATCCTGCAGGCGGATCGCGCGCCGCGCGACCTTGTCCTCGTAGGCCGGGCCGATGCCGCGGCCGGTGGTGCCGATCTTCTTCTCGCCCTTGGCCGACTCGCGGGCGAGGTCGAGCGCCGAGTGGTAAGGCAGGATGAGCGGGCAGGCCTCGGAGATCGAAAGGCGCGCCACTACGCCGCGCACGCCGGCCGCTTCGAGCTCGTCCATCTCCGCGACCAGCGCCTGCGGCGAGACCACCACGCCGTTGCCGATGAAGCAGTCGACGTTGCCGCGCAGGATGCCCGACGGGATGAGATGCAGCACCGTCTTGCTTCCGCCGATGACCAGCGTGTGGCCCGCGTTGTGCCCGCCCTGGAAGCGCACCACGCCCTGCGCGCGGTCGGTCAGCCAGTCGACGATCTTGCCCTTGCCTTCGTCACCCCACTGGGTGCCGATGACGACGACGTTGCGTGCCGGTTGGTTCACAGCAGATTATTTCACGACGCCGGCGACGCTTCTCAAATCAATGGAAAACCCGGTCGCAGGACGCGCGCGGCCGAAGGCCTTGCCGACTTCGTCATAGCGCCCTCCCCTCGCTACTGGGCCGCTCACTCCAGCGCAATAGGCGTCGAACACGACGCCGGAGTGGTAGTGATAGCCGCGCAGCTCGGCGAGGTCGAAGCTGATCGGCACCGGGCAGGCCTTGGCGAGCGCGCGCAGGGTCTTCAGCGCGGCGCCGAGCGCGGGAAGCCTGGGCAGCTTCTTCTCCGCGGCGTCGAGCACTTCGGCACCGCCGTAAAGCTCGGGCAGTGCCAGCAGCGCGGCGCGCGTCCTCGCGTCCAGCTTCTTGGACAGGCCGCGCAGGCTCGGCAAATCCTTCTTCTGCAGCGCCTCGAAGAGCTCGCCCTCGAGCTCGGCGCCGACCTTTCCGGCGTGCGCGATGGAGCGGAACACGGCGACGTGGCCGATGTCGAGGCGCAGCTCGCGCAGCTTGGCGAGCTGTAGCGCGGCGCAGAGAAGCTGCTGAATTTCCAAATCGGCGTCCACTCCGGCGCTGCCGTAGATCTCGGCGCCGATCTGGATCGGCTCGCGCGTCGCACCCGGGGCCGCGGGGCGCGTATGGAGCACGCTGCCGCAGTAGCAAAGGCGGGTCACGCCTTTGCGATTCAGAAGATGGGCGTCGATCCGCGCCACCTGCGGCGTGATGTCGGCGCGCACGCCCATCATGCGGCCGGAAAACTGGTCGACCACCTTGAAGGTGCGCAGCTCCAGGTCGTGCCCGGTGCCGGTGAGGAGCGAGTCCATGTACTCGAGCAGCGGCGGCATCACCAGCTCGTATTCATTTTTAAAAAACAAATCCAGGATCGCGCGGCGCCGGCGCTCGATGCGCATCGCCTCGGCGGGGAGGATGTCCTCGACGTACTCCGGCAGAACCCACTTCACGACCGTGCCCAGAGCAGGAGCAGCAGCCCGACGATGATCGACGACAGCCCGACGAAGCGGATCTGACCGTCGGTCATCTGGGTGATGCGGCGGAAGGTCTCGCGCCAGAGCGTCGGCGCGACGAAGGGCAGCACGCCTTCGAGCACGAGCATCAGGGCGAACGCCATCAGGAACGTCGTGCCCATCGCTCACTTCCTCGGTGTTGCTTGTCGCCCGAGCGAGTCTCTGAAGTAGCGCAGGAAGTCCGAGTTGGTCTCGAGCAGCATGACGTCGTTGCGGCCGCGGAAGGTCGAGCGGTACGCCTCCATGCTGCGGTAGAAGGAGAAGAATTCCGGGTTCTGCGAGAACGCCGCGGCGTAGATGCCGGCGGATTTGGCGTCGCCCTCGCCGCGCACGCGCTGCGCGTCGCGGTACGCCTCGGCGAGGATCACCTCGCGCTGGCGATCGGCGTCGGCGCGGATCTTCTCGCCCTCGGCGGCGCCGGTCGATCTCAATTCATTGGCAATGCGCTTGCGCTCCGCCTCCATGCGGCGGTAGACCGATTCGCTCACTTCCTGCGGCAGGTCGACGCGCTTGAGTCGCACGTCGATGATGCCGACGCCGATCCGCTTCAGGTCCTGGTCGACCTTCTCGCGCACGCGCGCCATGATCTGGTCGCGCTCGCCCGACACCACTTCGTGCACCGTGCGCACGCCGAACTCGTCGCGCAGCGTCCCCGACACGGTCTGGCGGATGCGCGTCTGCGCGCGGAATTCGTCGCCCTGCACGCTGACGTAGTACTGGCGCGCATCGATGATGTGCCACTTGACGAACGAATCGACCAGCACCGGCCGGTTGCCCTGCGTCAGGAAGCGCAGCGGCTCGGCGTCGTCGTAGGTGAGGATGCGCATGTCGAAGTGGCGCACGTTCTGAAGCAGCGGCCACTTGAAATGCAGGCCCGGCTTCTCCACCACGCCCGTGATCTCGCCAAGCTGGAACACGATCGCGTGCTGGCGCTGATCCACGGTGTAGAGCGAGCCCGAGATGATGAGCACGACCAGGATGAGAACGGCAAGGGCTGGGCCGACGGCTCTCATCGATCGGCCCTGTCGCGGTTGCGCAGTGTCTCGCGCGAGCGCGGGCTCGCCTCTGCCGGGGGCGGCTCGCTCGGCCGCTGCGAAGCCTGCGCCTCGGTCGGGTTCACCGCGCCGCCTGCCTGCTGCAAGAGCTTATCGAGCGGCAGCATGAGCAGGTTGCCCGTGCCGCGGTAATCCATCATCACCTTGTTGGTCGAGGACAGGATCTCGCGCATCGTGTCGATGTAGATGCGCTCGCGCGTCACCTGCGGCGCCTTGGCGTACTCGGTGAGCACCTGCTTGAAGCGCGAGGCATCGCCCTCGGCGTTGGCGATCACGCGCTGCTTATAGCCGTCGGCTTCCTGGAACAGGCGCGCCGCCGCGCCGCGCGCGCGCGGGATGACGTCGTTGGCGTAGGCCTGCCCCTCGTTTTTCTGCCGCTCGCGATCCTGGCCGGCCTTGACCGCGTCGTCGAACGCGGCCTGCACCTGCTCGGGCGGCTGCGCGTTCTGGATCGTCACCGTGCTCACCGTGATGCCGGTGTTGTAGCGGTCGTGGATCGCCTGCATCAGGTCGCGCGAGCGATTGGCGACGTCGACCTGCGTCTCGTAGAGGATCGCGTCCATGCGGTGCTTGCCGATCACCTCGCGCATCGCGGTCTCGGCGATCTGCATCGCCGACTCGTCGGGCCGGCGCACGTTGAAGGTGAAGTCCTTGGCGTCCTTGACGAGGTACTGCACCGCGAACTGCAGGTCGACGATGTTCTCGTCGTCGGTCAGCATCAGCGACTCTTTCAGCACCTTGGTGCGCACGTTGTTGCGGTAGCCCACTTCGAGCGTGCGCACCTGCGACAGGTTCACTATTTCATGACTCTGGATCGGCCACGGCATGCGCCAGCGCAGGCCCGACTGGGTTTCCTGGGAGAACTTGCCGAAGGTGAGCACCACGCCGCGCGTGCCCTCGACCACGATGTAGAAGCCGCTCGCGAGCCACACGGCGAGCACGAGGGCGAGCAGCGCGCCGGCGCCGCCGCCGATGCCGCGCGCCGAGGGCGGCCGCGGCGGCTCGTCGCCCGCGCCGCCCGGACGGCGGCGGAAGATTTCGCCCAGCCTGCGGTTGAAGTTGCGCCACAGCTCATCCAGATCGGGCGGGCCCTGGTTGCCGCCGCCGGGGCCCTGCGGGCCGCGGGAGCCGCCGCGCCCCCAGTTGGGGTCGTTCAAGGACATGGCAGGAATTCTATTGGGGTTGTAGTGAGCGGGCCGGCCGGACGGGACTGCGCTCGGCGGCGCGCGCTCGGCCGAATTCGGCGATGGCGCCGCGCAGTTCCGCCAAGCCTGCGCCGGTGCGCGCGCTCACAAAAACGCGTGAAATCCTACCATATTGATCTCGCTCGGCCCCGGCCTCGAGCTGCGCTGCGTCGATCTTGTTCCAGACGAGGATCTGCGGGGCTTTGTCGGCGCCGAGCTCGTGCAGCACCTTGTCGACTTCGGCCTGCTGCGCCTCGCGCGCCGGCGAGGCCGCGTCCACCACGTGCAGCAGCAGATCCGCGCGCACCGTCTCTTCCAGCGTGGCGCGAAAGGCGGCCACCAGTCCGTGCGGCAGATCGCGGATGAAGCCCACCGTATCGGAGATCACCACCTGGCCCGCCTCGGGTATCCAGATGCGCCGGCTGGTGGTGTCGAGCGTGGCGAAGAGCTTGTCCGCCTCGTAGGCCTTGGCGCGGGCGAGCGCGTTGAAGAGCGTCGACTTGCCGGCGTTGGTGTAGCCCACGATCGACACCGAGAGCACGTCGCCGCGCGCGCGCGCGCGGCGCTGCACCCCGCGTCGCTCGCGCAGGCCCTCGAGCTTGTCCTTCAGCACGCGCACGCGCTTGTCGATGTAGCGCCGGTCGAGCTCGATCTGCTTCTCGCCCGGGCCGCCGGTCTTGCCGAG
>DASXRW010000235.1:0-12599 GCA_036506355.1 Burkholderiales bacterium | reverse complement strand
CAAGGACGGCCGGCCTCCGCGCGAAGCTTCGCACCGGGTGCTGCTTTCCCCGGAAGCTTTCGTTCAGACCTACACCGCCCTGGAGCAGGTGGTGAAACAACTCCAGGACAAAGGCCTGTTGCAGCGCAAGGGCGCAGCGGCGAGCGGCGGCAAGGGGACGCCGGCGAAGGGCAAGTCCCCGAACTTCTGAAGCCCGCGCGGGCGGTCTAGATGGACACCGCCCTGCAATGCCTCGTGCTGGTCGCGCGCCAGCACGGGGTCGATCTCGCCGTCGAGCGGCTGAAGCGCGAGCACGCGGTCTCCGAAGCCGAGGTCACCGAGGAGTTCCTCGTCAAGATCGCGCGCGAGGCGCAGCTCGAGGCGCGCTCGCTCGCCCTCGACTGGACCGAGCTCGCGCGCGCCGGCCAGGCGTTCCCGATGATCGCCCGGCTGAAGAACGGCTTCTCGGTGGTGCTGGTCGGCATCGAGACCGACCCGCAGGGCGCAAAGCACGCGGTGGTGCTCGACCCGCTGGCGGCCGACATCGAGCTCCTGCGCGTGGCGCGCGAACGCTTCGAGGCGAGCTGGGCGGGACGCGTGGTGCTGCTCAAGCCGAGCGGCGCCGCCGCGGCGGGCGAGGAGCGCTTCGGCTTCGGCTGGTTCCTCGACGAGATCGGCCGCATGCGCGGTCTGTTCGGCCAGGTCGGGCTGATCGCCCTCGTGCTGCACGTGCTTGCGTTCGTCTCGCCGGTGTTCACCATGATCGTGCTCGACAAGGTGATCACCTTCCGCAGCGAGGACACGCTGCATGTGCTCTTTGCCGGCGTGGTCGTCGCCATCGCTTTCAATTCGCTGCTCGGCTACGTGCGCAGCGTGCTCTTGCTCTACGCCACGAGCAAGATCGACGTGCGCGCCGCGGGCTTCGCCTACCGGCGCCTGCTCGCCCTGCCTCTCGGATTTTTCCAGGCGAGCCCGGCGGGCGTGCTGGTCAAGCACATGCAGCAGACCTCCCAGATCCGCGAGTTCTTCACCGGCAGCCTGCTGCTCACGCTGATCGAGCTTTCAGCGCTGATCATCCTGCTCCCGGTGCTCGCGTTCTTCAGCCTGCCGCTCACCGCGATCGTGGTGACTTTCGCCCTGCTCATCGGCCTCAATACGCTGATCGGCGCACGCGCCTACAAGTCGGACCTGCAGAAGCTCTACCAGATCGAGGGCGACAAGCAGGCGCTGCTCGTCGAGACGATCCACGGCATGGAAACCGTGAAGACGCTGGCGCTGGAGCCCTATCAGCAGAGGAAATGGCTCGAGAAATCGGCGCGCGCGGTGCGGCTGCAGTTCGACGTCGGGCGCATCCAGGGCCTGACCACGGAGCTCTCCGGCTTCCTGATGAAGCTCATGTCCGTGGTGGTGGTGTGGGCGGGCACGCTGCTGCTCTTCGAAGGCCAGCTCACCGTGGGCGCGCTGATCGCGTTCAACATGCTCGCGATGCGCGTCACCGGCCCGCTGGTCCAGCTGGTGAGCCTGATCAACAAGTACCAGCAGACCGCGCTTTCGGTGCGCATGCTTTCGGCGCTGCTCAACCGGCGCGAGGAGCGCTCGCGGCGCGGCGGCATTACGCCGCCGATCTCCGGCGCGATCGAATTCGAAGGCGTGAGCTTCCGCTACACCGCCGACGGCCCGAGCGTGCTGAACGGCGTGAGCCTGAAAATCGCGTCCGGGCAGGCGATCGGCGTGGTCGGCCGCTCGGGGTCGGGCAAGAGCACGCTGGTGCGCCTGGTCCAAGGGCTGCATAGCCCCGGCGGCGGCGTGGTGCGCATCGACGGGCACGACGTGCGCGAGTACGACCTGATGCACCTGCGCTCGCAGGTCGGCGTGGTGCTGCAGGCGAGCTTCCTGTTCAAGGGCACGGTGCGGGAGAACATCGCCATCGCCCGCCCGGCGGCGAGCCTGGAGGAAGTGATCGAGGCCGCCTCGCTGGCGGGAGCGGCGGAGTTCATCGAACGGCTGCCGCAGAGCTACGACACGCTGCTCGAGGAGGACGGCGCCAACCTGTCGGGCGGGCAGCGCCAGCGGCTCGCGCTCGCGCGCGCTCTGGTCGGCCGGCCGCGCATCCTGATTCTCGACGAGGCGACCAGCGCGCTCGACCCGGAAAGCGAGGCGATCATCCGGGACAATTTCCCCCGGCTCGCGGCGAAGCGCACCGTGCTGAACGTGTCGCACCGGCTGGCCAATCTCGTGGCCATGGACGCGATCCTGGTCCTCGACGAAGGCCGCGTCGTGGATTTCGGCAAACACCTGGAGCTGATGCGTCGCTGCCGCCAGTACCGCAGGCTGTGGGAATCGCAGGCGGGCGTCGTCGCCGAAGCCGGCCTGCGTGAGCCGACGGCGCGCGAGGAAGCGGCATGAACGAAGACGCCGCGCTGCAGCGCTTCGAGCAGGGCGCGGTGATCTTTGCCGAGGGCGCCGGCGGCGAAGTGGCGTATATCGTGCGCGAGGGCGAGGTCGACATCCTCAAGGGCGCCGGCGCGCAACCGGTGTTGCTGCGCACCCTGCGGCCGGGCGACATGTTCGGCGAGATGGCGCTCATCACCACCAACCCGCGCGCCGCCACCGCCCTCGCGAAGACCTCGGTCGTGCTCGAAGTCGTCGACCGCATCGCGTTCGCCCGGCTGCTGCAGACCGACAGCGAGTTCGCGATGCTGACGATCCGGCGGCTCGCCGGCATGGTGCCCGAGACCCAGGCCCGGCTGATCTCGGCGTTCAAGTCCGATGCGCCGCCGGTGGCGGGCGGCGGCGCCGCGGCGAAGGAAGTGGCAGCCTTCGAGCCCGATTTCATCCAAATTGAGCACGAGACGCCGCCGCCGCTCGTACGCTGGGCGGGATACGCGGTAGCGGGCTTCGTGCTCGTCGTCCTGCTGTGGACCGCGCTCGCTTTCACGGACACGACGGTCACCGGCGCCGGCCGGATCGTCACTACGGTGCCCAACGTTACGATCCAGCCGTTCGATACCGGCATCGTGCGCCAGATTGATGTGCGCGTCGGCGAAACCGTGAAGCGCGGCCAGATGCTGGCGACGCTCGACCCGACCGTCTCCGAGGCAGACCTCGAAGGCACGCGCGCGCAGCTCGTCTCCACCGAGGCGCAGGTCAAGCGCCTCGAGGCCGAGCTCGGACGTCTGCCCGGCGCGAAGCTCTTCTCGGCGAACGCGGCGGAGGAGGCGCTGCAGCGCCAGCTGTTTACCGCGCGGCTGCAGCAGTACCACGCCACCGTCGCCTCGCACGACGAGGAAATCCGCAACCTCGCCGCGCAGGCGAAGGCGAAGCGCAGCGAGACCACCGAGCTCGAGCGCCAGGTCGCGCTGCTGCGCGACATCGCCCGTGTTCGCGAGGAATTGGCGAAGAAGGAGCGCGACGCCTACCTGCGCGAAGGGCCCTATCGGCTCGCCTACCTCGACGCGATGCGCGCGCAGCTGCAATCCGAGCGCGAGCTCGCTGCGGCGCACAGCGCGATCGAGTCCCTGGAAGCGCAGCTGCGCAACCGCCAGGCGCAGCGCGAAGCCTTCGTCAGCGACTGGAAGGCCAAGGCGAACCAGGAGCTGGTCGGCATGCTGCGCGAGCAGGCACGGCTTGGCGAACAATTCAAGAAGTTCGACCGCGCCAACCGGCTGATCGAGATTACCGCGCCCGCCGATGGCGTGATCCTCTCGGTGAGAACGCGCACGCCCGGAACCGTGGTGCGCGCGGGCGAGATGCTGTTCGAGCTGGTGCCCGCGGAAGTGCCGCTCGAGGCCGAGGTCGACATCGCGCCGCGCGATGTCGCCCGGCTGCAGGTCGGCGACAAGGTCGCGCTCAAGCTTGACGCGCTGCCTTTCGTCAAGCACGGCATGATCGAAGGGCGCCTGCGCCTGGTTTCCGAGGACACTTTTGAAAAGGGCTTGAACGGCCATCCCGGCCCGGTATTCCGCGCCCGCGTGTCGCTCGAGAAGATGGAGCTCACCGATACGCCGCAGGGATTCCGCCTGGTGCCGGGGAGCACCGTAAGCGCCGATATCAAGGTCGGGACGCGCAAGCTGATCACCTACTTCACGTATCCGATCCTGCGCTCGGGCTCGACCAGCTTCCGCGAACCCTAATGCGCGTACACTGGCGGCGCTGGCACGAAAGGGGATGGCCATGCCAATCATCGCGATAACGCGGGAGATGGGCTCGCTCGGCAAGGATGTCGCCCGCGGGCTCGGGGAAGAGCTCGGATTGCCGGTGATCTACCACGAGGTCATCGACCACCTTGCCGACCGCATGCGCGTGCGCAAAAGCCACGTCATTCGGCTGCTCGACGGCAGTGCTGGACTGCTGGAACGCCTGACGGCGGACAAAACCAGCATGTCGATCTTCACCGCCGACGAGATCTTCGGCATCGCCGCGAAGGGCGGCGCGATCATCCGCGGCTGGGGCGCGACGCACCTCTTGCGCGAGATCCCGCACGTGGTCTGCGTGCGCGTGTGCGCGCCGTTCGACCTGCGCAAGCAGCGCATGATGGAGCGGCTGAACTCGAGCGACGAGCAGCTGGTCAGCGACGAGATCCGCATCAACGACGAGGCGCATACCGCGATCATGCGGCGGCACTTCGGCGTGCAGTGGACCGAGCCCGAGCACTATGACGTGGTGCTCAATACCAAGCGCGTTTCGGTGGAAGAATGCGTCGCCGAGGTCCTGTCGCTCGCGAGCGGCCCGCAGTTCGTCGACACCGAAGCCTCGCGCCAGAAGCTCGACGATCTCGCGCTTGCCGCACGCGTGCGCGCGGCGCTGCGCCGCGCGCCGGAGACGCGCGAAGCGCGCGTCCAGGTGAGCTCGGAGATCGGCCGCATCACGCTCTCGGGCGCGTCGAGCACCGACGAGATGCTCGCTTTCGTCGAAGTCGCCTCGGCCGTGCCCGGCGTGCGCGACGTCGCCTATCGCACCCATCCTGGCGAAGAAGTCAGGCCGCGCTTCCACTGAGCGCTTGACCTGAGTCAAGGCCCGCATGCGCGGGCCTCTTTCACAATCGCGGCTTCCGACCCGCGGGAGTCTTACGCATGCCCTCTGACATCGAAATCGCGCAGGCCGCGCGCCTGCAGCGCATCTCCGCCGTTGCTCGCGAGCGGCTCGGCATCGCCGAGGAGCACCTCGAACCCTACGGCCACTACAAAGCCAAGCTGTCGCTGAAATACCTCGACACGCTGAAGAAGCGCAAGGACGGCAAGCTCATCCTGGTGACGGCGATGACGCCCACGCCGGCGGGCGAGGGCAAGACCACGACCACGGTGGGCCTGGGCGACGCGCTCAACCACATCGGCAAGAAAGCAATGATCTGCCTGCGCGAGCCTTCGCTCGGGCCGGTGTTCGGGATGAAAGGCGGCGCCGCCGGGGGCGGCTACGCCCAGGTGGTGCCGATGGAGGACATCAACCTGCACTTCACCGGCGACTTCGGCGCCATCCAGCTCGCGAACAACCTGCTCGCGGCGCTGATCGACAACCACATCCACCACGGCAACGAGCTCGGTATAGACCCGCGGCGCATCCAGTGGAAGCGCGTGCTCGACATGAACGACCGCGCGCTGCGCGACATCGTGATTTCGCTCGGCGGCACCGCCAACGGCTTTCCGCGCGAGGACGGCTTCGACATCGTGGTGGCCTCGGAGGTGATGGCCATCTTCTGTCTGGCGACTTCGCTCGAGGATCTGAAGAAGCGCCTCGGCAATATCGTCATCGGCTACACCCGCGAGCAGAAACCGGTCACCGCGCGCGAGCTCACCGCGAACGGCGCGATGACCGTGCTGCTCAAGGATGCCCTCGCGCCCAACCTCGTGCAGACGCTGGAGAACAACCCCGCCTTCATCCACGGCGGACCGTTCGCCAACATCGCGCACGGCTGCAACTCCGTGATCGCCACGCAGTCGGCGCTCAAGCTCGTCGACTACGTCGTCACGGAGGCCGGCTTCGGCGCCGACCTCGGTGCCGAGAAGTTCATCGACATCAAGTGCCGCATGAGCGGCCTGCGACCGGACGCCGTGGTCATCGTCGCCACCATCCGGGCTCTCAAGTACCACGGCGGCGCCGACCTGAAGGAGGTGACGAAGGAAAACCTCGCGGCGCTCGAGAAGGGCATGGCGAACCTCGAGCGCCATGTGAACAACGTGCGCAACCACTACGGCCTGCCTTGCGTGGTCTCGATCAACCGCTTCAACCACGACACGCCCGCCGAGATCGAGCTGCTGAAGAAGCGCATGGCGCACCACGAGGCGCCGGTGATCCTCGCGACCCACTGGGCCGACGGCAGCAAGGGCGCGGCCGAGCTGGCGCGCACCGTGGTCGAGATGATCGAGAAGGTACCGACCAGCTTCAAATACGTCTACGAGACTGAAGCGCCGCTGTGGGACAAGATCCGCGCCATTGCGACGAAGATTTACGGCGCGACGGAGGTCACGGCGGACACCAAGGTGCGCGCGCAGATCAAGAAGCTGCAGGACGATGGCTACGGCCACTATCCGGTGTGCGTGGCGAAGACCCAGTACTCGTTCTCGACCGACGCGCAGAAGCGCGGCGCGCCGGAGAATCACGTGATCAACGTGCGCGAAGTGCGCCTCGCGGCGGGCGCGGAGTTCGTGGTGATGATCTGCGGCGACATCATGACCATGCCGGGACTGCCCAAGGTGCCCTCGGCGAACAAGATCGATCTGGTGGACGGCAAGGTCGTCGGCCTGTTCTAGAATCCGCCGATGCTCGAGGAACTCGCCTCCCAGGCCTTCTGGATCGGCCTGCTCAAGATCATCGGCGTCAACATCATCCTGTCGGGCGACAACGCGGTGGTGATCGCGCTCGCCGCGCGCTCGCTGCCGGCGAAGCAGCAGAAGCAGGCGGTCTTCTGGGGCGCGGGCGCGGCGATCGTGCTGCGCATCATCCTCACGCTGTTCGCCGTGGCGCTGCTCACGCTGCCGTGGCTCAAGCTCGTCGGCAGCCTGCTGCTCTTCTGGATCGGGGTGAAGCTCCTGATCCCCGAGGACGACGACGCCGAGATCGAGGCGAGCGAGCATCTGATCACCGCGATCAAGACGATCCTGATCGCCGACCTGGTGATGAGCCTGGACAACGTGATCGCGGTCGCCGCGGCGGCCGGCGGCAGCGTGGTATTGCTGGTGCTGGGTCTTGCGATCTCGATCCCGCTGGTGGTCTTCGGCGCGACGCTGCTCATCAAGCTGATGGAGCGCTTCCCGGTGATCATCACGGCGGGCGCGGGCCTGATCGGCTGGGTGGCGGGCGAGATGCTGGTCGCCGACCTGGCCTTGAAGGGCTGGCTGAGCGGCCTGGGCGTCCAGTACAAGGACGACCACCCGCTGGTCGGCGGCTACGAGCTCGAGTGGATCGCGGCGGCGATCGGCTTCGTCATCGTGGTGGCGCTCGGCAAATGGCTGGCGAAACGCAAGGAAGCCGCGGCGCCGCAGACGCCGGCCGACGTGAATTCTTGACGCGCATCATTGTCGAACGGCCGCAGGATGGGAGAATTTCCATCACACGCGCGAAAGCGCCGCACATCAAGAACGGCGCGGCCGCGCGGCTAGCAGACGACCGGAGGAGGAGATAAATGAACCGCCAGCTTTGTTACGTTTGCATCGCACTCACCGCCCTGGGCGCCGCGCCGCTCGGCGCGCAAGCCTGGGAACCCACCAAGACGGTGGAGTTCATCATCCCGGCGGGCACCGGCGGCGGCGCCGACCAGATGGCGCGCGCCATCCAGGGCATCACCGCCAAGCACGGCCTGATGAAGCAGTCGATGGTCGTGGTCAACAAGGCCGGCGGCGCCGGCGCCGAGGGCTTCCTCGACGTGAAAGGCGCGGCGAAGGATCCGCACAAGATCATCATCACGCTCTCGAACCTCTTCACCACGCCGCTCGCCACCGGCGTGCCGTTCAACTGGCGCGATCTCACGCCGGTGAAGATGATGGCGCTCGACCAGTTCGTGCTGTGGGTGAACGCCGAGACGCCCTACAAGACCGCGAAAGAGTACGTCGAGGCGGCGAAGAAAGCGGGTCCGGGCAAGTTCAAAATGGCCGGCACCGGGTCGCGGCAGGAGGACCAGATCATCACCGCCGCGATCGAGCAGAAAACCGGCGCCAAGTTCACCTACATCCCGTTCAAAGGCGGCGGTGACGTCGCGGTGCAGCTCGTCGGCAAGCACGCTGATTCGACGGTCAACAACCCGATCGAGGCGGTGGCGCACTGGCGCGGCGGCAAGCTGCGCCCGCTGTGCGTGTTCGATCCGAAGCGCATGCCCTACAAGCAGAAAGTCACCGACAAGATGGCGTGGGCCGACATCCCCACCTGCAAGGAGCAGGGCCTCGACGTCGATTACCTGATGCTGCGCGGCATCTTCATGCCGGGAGGCGTGACGCAGGACCAGGTCGCGTACTACGTCGACCTGCTGAAGAAGGTGCAGCAGACCCCGGAGTGGAAGCAGCTGATGGAGCAGGGCGCGTTCAACACCACGTCGCTCGAAGGCAAGGCGTACGTGGAGTGGGTGGCGCGCGAGGAAGCACGCCACGTTGCGCTGATGAAGGCGGCCGGGTTCATCTCGGGCACGAAGTAGCTTGGTCGGGTTTCGCCAGAAGAGCGCCGAGATCGCGGTCGCGGCGCTCTTCTTCGCGCTCGGCGCGATCGTCGTGTTCGACAGCGCGCGCCTGGGCGCGCGCTGGGCCGAGGACGGGCCGCAGGCGGGCTACTTCCCGTTCTACGTCGGGCTCATCGTCTGCCTGTCGGCGGCGGTCAACCTGGTGCTCGCGCTTCTCAACCGCAAGGACCGCGACCGCATCTTCGTCGAGGCGGGGCAGCTCAAGCTGGTTCTCGCCGTGCTGGTGCCGAGCGCGATCTACGTCGCGCTCATCGCATGGAGCGGCATCTACGTCGCCTCGGTCCTGTTCATCGCGTTCTTCATGCGCTGGCTCGGCAAATACCCGTGGTGGAAGGTGGCCGCGGTGAGCATCGGCAACAGCGTCGTCTTTTTCCTCATCTTCGAGGTCTGGTTCAAGGTGCCGCTGCCCAAGGGTCCGCTTGAAACCCTGCTCGGCTTGAATTGATGCCGTGGTCCTGTAGCTGATGGAAGAAATCCAGTCCCTGATCGGGGGCTTCGCGGTCGCGCTGACGTTCAAAAACCTGGCGCTGATGTTCGTCGGCATCGTGCTGGGCGTGATCATCGGCGTGCTGCCCGGCCTCGGCGGCGCCAACGGCGTCGCGATCCTGCTGCCGCTCACCTTCTCGATGGCGCAGCAGCCCGGCGGCACCACCTCCGCGATCATCCTGCTGTCGTGCATCTACTGGGGGGCGCTCTTCGGCGGCGCGATCACCTCGATCCTGTTCAACATCCCCGGCGAGCCCTGGTCGGTGGCGACCACCTTCGACGGCTACCCGCTCGCGCAGCAGGGCCGCGCCGGCAATGCGCTCACCGCCGCATTCACCTCGTCGTTCGTCGGCGCCCTCATCGCCGTGATCGTGATCACCTTCCTCTCGCCGATCGTGGCGAATTTCGCCCTGGAGTTCGGCCCGCCCGAGTTCTTCGCCGTCTATCTCCTGACCTTCTGCGCCTTCGTCGGCATGAGCAAGGAGCCGCCCTTCAAGACGCTCGCCTCGATGATGCTCGGCTTCGCGCTCGCCGCGGTCGGCACCGACCCGGTCACCGGCGCGCTGCGGCTGACGTTCGGCACGGAGAAGCTTCTCGTCGGCTTCGACTTCCTGGTCGCGGTGATCGGCCTGTTCGGCATCGGCGAGATCCTGCTCACGCTCGAGGAAGGCCTCGCCTTCAAGGGCGCCTCGGCGAAGATCAACCTGCGCGTGGTGCTCGAGACCTGGCGCGAGCTGCCGCGCTACTGGATGACTTCGCTGCGCTCATCCGCGGTCGGCTGCTTTATGGGCATCGTGCCCGGCGGCGCCACGCCGGCCTCGTTCATGAGCTATGGCGTGGCGCGGCGTTTCTCGCCGGACGGCGACAAGTTCGGCACCGGTATGGTCGAAGGCGTGGTCGCGCCCGAGACCGCGGCGCACGCGGCCGGGACTTCGGCGCTGCTGCCCATGCTGACACTCGGCGTGCCCGGCTCGCCCACGGCCGCGGTGCTGCTCGGCGGCCTTCTCATCTGGGGGCTGCAGCCCGGGCCGCTGCTGTTCGTCGAGCAGAAGGATTTCGTCTGGGGCCTCATCGCCAGCATGTATCTGGGCAACATCGCCGGCCTTATCGTGGTGCTCACCTGCGTGCCGTTTTTCGCCGCCATCCTGCGCATCCCGTTCTCGGTGATCGCGCCGGTGATCATCGTCATCTGCGCCATCGGCTCCTACACGGTGCACAACGCGATCTTCGACGTCTGGATGATGGTGGTGTTCGGCGTCGCCGGCTACGCCTTCAAGAAGTTGAACTACCCGCTGGCGCCGCTGGTGCTCGCCATCGTGCTCGGCGATCGCGCCGAGGCCTCGTTCCGTCAGGCGATGCTCGTGTCGCAGGGCGAGATGAGCGTGTTCTTCTCCAACGGCCTGGTCGGCACCATGACCGGCCTCGCGCTCGCGCTGCTCTTCTGGCCCCTCGTCTCCTGGGGGCTCAGTCGTTTCCGAGCTTCTGCTTGAGGCGCGACAGCGTCTCCGGCGTGAGATTGAGGTAGGCCGCGAGCTCCTTCTTCGGGATGCGCCCCGCGAGCTCCGGGTGCTTCCTCTGGAAGCGCGCCAGGCGCCCGGGCGCATCGAGCAGGTGCAGCGTGATCGTGTGCGCCATCACCTCCGACATCAGGCGCATCACCTCGTACTCGAAGCGCAGCTTGATCTCGGGATGGCGCTCGAGAAATTCTGCCCACAGCGGCAGCGGCAGCTCGGCGGTGCGCACCTTGGTGACGGCGACGATCGAGTAAGGCAGCGGCGTGCGCATGCGCCATGCCGCGTACGACGTGTCCATCTCGGTCTCCGCCGCGAAGCGCAGGATCATCTCGCGGCCCTGCGGGTTCGACACCACGCGCTTCACCATGCCCTCGAGGATGAAGAACTGCTCCATCTCCTCGTCGCCCTGGCGCACCAGCGGGTCGCCCTTGCGGTAGTCGGCGATCGCGAGCAGCGGCTCGAGGTCGGCCCACTGCGCTGCGTTCATGCGGCCGAGCGACTGGTTTTGGCGCAACAGCAGCCGGATGCTGTTCCTCTGCGGATGGCTCGCGAGACTGGTCACAGGGAGGCGGATTTTAGACCCTTGACCTCAGTCAAGGCTGGGCCGCGGGGCCGATTCTTACCATACGGTCCTTCACAGGAGTCAGCGCATGGGCACCGTCGAACCTCAAGTCGCCGCACCATCACAAGTGACCGACGGCTTTCATCTGGTCATCGATGCGCTCAAGTTGAATGGCATCGACACGATCTTCGGTCTGCCTGGCATCCCGATCACCGACCTCACCCGCATGGCACAGGCCGCAGGCCTGCGCGTCATATCATTTCGCCACGAGCAGAATGCCGGCAACGCCGCCGCCATTGCCGGCTTCCTAACGCAGAAACCGGGAATCTGCCTGACGGTGTCCGCCCCCGGCTTCCTCAACGGCCTGACGGCTCTCGCCAACGCCACCACCAATTGCTTCCCGATGATCCTCATCAGCGGCTCGAGCGAGCGCGAGATCGTCGACCTGCAGCAGGGCGACTACGAAGAGATGGACCAGCTCGCCATCGCCAGGCCGCTCGCCAAGGCCGCCTTCCGCGTGCTCAACGCCGAGGACATCGGCGTGGGCGTCGCGCGCGCCATCCGCGCCGCCGTGTCCGGCCGGCCGGGGGGTGTCTATCTGGACCTGCCGGCGAAGCTCTTCGCCCAGACCATGGACGCGGCAGCCGGCACGAAATCGCTGATCAAGGTGGTCGATCCGGCGCCGCGCCAGATCCCGGCTCCGGACGCGGTGAAGCGCGCCCTCGAACTGCTGAAGAGCGCCAAGCGTGCGCTCATCATCCTCGGCAAAGGCGCTGCCTACGCCCAGGCCGACGCGGACATTCGCGCTCTCGTCGAGAAGACCGGCATCCCGTATCTGCCGATGTCGATGGCCAAGGGCCTGCTGCCCGACACGCACGAGCAGTCCGCGGCGGCCGCGCGCTCCTATGTGCTGCCCGAGGCGGACGTCGTGATGTTGATCGGCGCGCGCCTGAACTGGCTGCTTTCGCACGGCAAGGGCAAGACCTGGGGTGGCAAGGGTCACAAGGACTGGGGCGGCCAGAAGTTCATCCAGCTCGACATCTCGCCGCAGGAGATGGACAGCAACGTGCGTATCGACGCCCCGGTGCTCGGCGACATCGGTTCCTGCGTATCGGCGCTCCTCGCCGGCATCGGGTCCAATTGGCCGAAACCGCCCGCGGAGTGGCTCTGCGCCATCGCCGAGCGCAAGGAGAAGAACATCGCCAAGATGGCCGAGACGCTCGCCAAGAATCCGACGCCGATGAATTTCCACAGCGCGCTCGCCGTGGTGCGCGACATCGTGAGAGCCAACCCGGACGCCATCCTCGTCAACGAAGGCGCCAACGCGCTCGACTTCACCCGCAGCATCGTCGACATGTACAAGCCGCGCAAGCGCCTGGACGTCGGCACCTGGGGC
>DASXRW010000234.1:0-8621 GCA_036506355.1 Burkholderiales bacterium | reverse complement strand
ACGACTACCACGGCTACCGCCGCGTCATGCACCGGATCACGCTGGCCGGCGAGCGGCCGTGCTAGGGGTGGTTCTGTAACGCAGCGGCGAGGTGCTCGATATCCGGCTCTCGTCCACCACGCTCGGGCACGCGGATCTTTCTCGGGTGGTGATTCCCAACCGCAAGATCGTCGGCGAGATCCTGCACAACTACGGCCGCAGCCGCGCGCGCGCATTCCTCGTCGAACTGGCCGCCCGGCGCGCCGCTGACGCCGAGTCCGCCGATGGTGTTGCCGCCGGCCATGATGGCGATCGCGCCCTGCGCGTAGGTGACGTTCGGCAGCGGGGTCTGCGGCACGTTGCTGGGCGGCGCCTTGGCCATCCGGTCAGCGATCTGCTTGGTGGTCTCTTCCTTGCGCGAGAGCCCTAGCGACGCGATGGTGTAGGCCTGTAGTACGCGTTGTCCATCGAGTGGATCGGCGCGCCATCGCCTCGCAAGACAGCCTGCCGTACGCCGTCGAGGTCGACCACCACCGCGACCACCTTGTAGCCCTTCTGCGCGCAGTTCGCGACCGACTCGCCGACGAGCTCGTTGGCGAGCTGCGCCGACAGTTTCTGCGTCGTCACCAGCCCCTGCGCCTGAACTGCTGAAGCGCTCGCGACTGTGACGAGCGCAAAGCTCAATGCGGAAATGCGCGACATGGTCTTCTCCCCTGGCGTGATGCCGAGGCCAGTCTACCGGTTCTTAAGCACCGACTCGCAGGCGGCGCAGCTGCGCTGGTGGCGCTCGCGCATGCCCTGGAATAAATCGCGCACCTGCGTGTCCTCGATGCGCGGAAGCGCTTGCTCGAACTCGCGGATCGCCCAGCGCAAGCCTTTCGTCAGGAACGAGATGCGCTCGCGCGCGCCTTTCACGGCAACCGCCTTGCCGTAGAACTCGCCGGTGGCGTGGCTGTAGTCGCGGCCGCGGCGCTTGAGCTCGCCGCCGATGAGCGCGCAGTTGTGTGCCTCGTCCTCGTGCACCTTGCGCAGCGTCTTCCACTCGGCGCCGTGCCGCGGCCAGTCGTCCATGAAGACGACGAGCGCCTTCGCCCCCGCGCGCTCGGCCTCGAGCATGCGGTTGAGGAAGCTCTCGAGCTCGATTTCAGTGAAGGTGGACGTACTCGTAATCCAAGGCGAGGTTGTTGATGCCGCGCTCGGGCGGCGCGATCCACGCGGCCATCTTGCCGGGCTCGATCACCTTGTGCATCAGCGAATGCACGAAGGCGTGGTCTCGCTCGGAGGGAATCCAGTCCTCGAGGCGCCGCTCGTATTCCTGGCGCGGGATCATCTTGCCGTGGGTGTCGACCGGTACGCCGGCCCACGGCCCGATCGAGCGGCGGAAGCGCGACGACGGCAGGGTGAGGCGAAGCGCGTACCCCGCGCGCTCGATCATGCGGTTCCAGCGCTTGAGTCCGATCTCGCAATCCTTGAGGTAGGACTCGCGCATCACTTCGTTCAATGCATTGAGCATGGGCACCTGCTCTGCGCCCAGTGGTGTTTCCACGGTCATTGAGACATCGCGCAGCACGTGATCGTTGTAGGTCGGCTCGTCGGGGCGGCCCTTCATGCCGCTCGCGAAGTTCGACGCCGAGTTGGACGAGATCTCGGAGCCGAAGAGATCGAGCGAGCTCGAGCACCAGAAGTTGAGATATTTCTGCACCGTGGGCAGGTCGACCGCGCCATGCGCGCGGATGCGCGCCGGGTCGTCGGTGCCGAGCTCCTTCATCACTTCGAGCGTGCGCTTCACCACGCGGCTGATGCCGGTCTCGCCGACGAACATGTGGTGCGCTTCCTCGGTGAGCATGAAGCGGCAGGTGCGCGACAGCGGATCGAAGGCGCTTTCGGCAAAGCTCTTCAACTGGTACTTGCCGTCGCGGTCGGTGAAGTAGGTGAAGCAGAAGAGCGAGAGCCAGTCGGTCATCGGCTCGTTGAAGGTGGTGAGGATGCGCGGCTTGTTCTCGTCGCCTGAGTGGCGCGCGAGCAGCTCCTCGGCCTCCTCGCGCCCGTCGCGGCCGAAGTAGGCGTGCAGCAGATACACCATCGCCCAGAGATGGCGTCCCTCTTCAACGTTGATCTGGAACAAATTGCGCAGGTCGTAGAGCGACGGGCAGGTATGGCCGAGCATGCGCTGCTGCTCGACCGACGCCGGCTCGGTATCGCCCTGCGTCACGATCAGGCGCCGTAGCGTCGAGCGGTATTCGCCCGGCACCTGCTGCCAGACCGGCTGACCCATCTGGTCGCCGAAGCCGATCTTGCGCTCGGCCACCGGGTCAGCGAGGAAGATGCCCCAGCGGTAGTCGGGCATCTTGAGCGTGCCGTAGTGCGCCCAGCCCTGCGCGTCGACCGAGATGGCGGTGCGCAGATAGACGTTCGCGCTTTCAAAGTCCGTGGGGCCCATCTCGTGCCACCACTGCAGGAACTGCGGCTGCCAGCGCTCCAGAGCGCGCTGCAGCGTGCGGTCGTTCTGCAGGTTGACGTTGTTCGGAATCTTCTCGGCGTAATCGATGCTGCTCATGCCATCTCCATAAAGGGGTCAGAGCAATTTTCCGGTAACTACTGACGAGCGTAGGTGTTACAGGAAAATTGCTCTGACCCCTTTTCCTTGGTTAGATGCGTTCCCAGTTGAATTTTGGCTTGGCGCCGGTGCCGTAGACCTTGAGCGCGCCGTGCTCGCCGACGGCGTTCGGCCGGTTGAAGACCCAGTTCTGCCACGCGGTGAGGCGGCCGAAGACGCGCGTCAGCATGGTCTCGGGCCCGGCGAAGCGCAGGCTCGCCTCCATGGCGGTGAGGGCGTCGGGCGAGAGGCTCGCGCGCTCCTCGATGGCGAGGCGGATTTCCTCGTCCCAGTCGATGTCGTCCGGCGTCGAGGTGACGAGGCCGAGCTCGAGCGCGCGCTTGGCGTCGAACAGCTCGCCGCGCGCGAGCTCGGGCGCCTCGCCGCAGAACCGCGTCGCGAGGCGCGAAATCCCGTTGGCCATCGGGTAGGTATCGAAGTTCAAATGCGAGAGCCCGATCTGCGCACCCTCGGCATCGAGCATGAAGCTGCGATCGGCGGCGAGCGCGAGCTCCATCAGCGTGCCGGCGAAGCAGGAGCCCGGCTCGATGATGGCGAAGATCGAGCGCGAGGAAACGTCGAGGCGCGAGAACGTGCGCCGCAGATAGCCGAGCGTCTCGCGCACGAACCAGTCCTTGGAGCTCGCGCGGAGAAAGCCGTCCAGCTCGAGCACCTGCTGGGGGTCACCGCGCGTCTTAAAGATCCAAAGACCGATGTCCAGATGGTTGTGGCGCAGATCCAGGATCGCGCGGTCGAGCTCGCGCGCGAGGCGCAGCGGATACCAGTCGGCGCTCTTATCCGCCTTCGCGTTCTTCGGACCGTCGATCGTCAGCGTCGCGGTGCGGCTCGCCTTGTCGATATCAATATGCACGAGGCGGTTTTCGCCGAGTGGGGTCAACTCGATGCCTTTGCCGCCGGGCCGGGTCGAGAGCAGCGCGAGCTTGAGCGCGCGCGACTTCACCAGGTCCGCGAATTCCTGCGGCTTGCCGATGTGATTGACCAGGCGCCAGTCCTTCGCGCGATCGGCGCGCACGCCCTCGGCGGTGGTGCAGAAAAGATCGGCGAGGTCGCGGCGCACCTTGCGCTTGTCGACCAGGCGCGTGAGGCCGCCGGTGCCCGGCAGTACGCCGAGCAATGGCACCTCGGGCAAGCTCACCGTGGAAGAGCGGTCATCCACCATCGCGATCTCGTCGCACGCGAGCGCGAGCTCGTAGCCGCCGCCCGCGCAGGTGCCGTTCAGCGCCGCCAGGAATTTCAGCCCGGAATATTTGCTGGAGTCTTCGATCCCATTGCGCGTCTCGTTGGTGAACTTGCAGAAGTTGACCTTGTCGGCATGCGTCGAGGTGCCAAGCATGTAGATGTTGGCGCCCGAGCAGAACATGCGGCTCTTGCCGCTCGTGACCACGATGGTCTTGATCTCGGGATGCTCGAAGCGGATGCGGTTCAGCGCGTCGTACAGCTCGATGTCGACGCCGAGGTCGTAGCTGTTGAGCTTCAGCTTGTAGCCGGGCGCGATGCCCTTGTCCTCGGCGACGTCGAGCGCGAGCGTGGCGATCGCGCCGTCGAAGGAGAGCTTCCAGTGGTTGTAGCGCTCGGGATGTGTCTCGAAGCTGATCATGCGATCACCCGTCTCAGTTCTGTGAGGCTTTGTCGCACCGTCTTGCCTGAAGTGTCCACCACGGCGTTCGCGCGGCCGTACAGGCGGTCGCGGTCGTCGAGCAGTTTGCGGATTTCGTCCAGCGCCGCCGCGCGGCCTTTGAATGGGCGCATATCACCCTGGGCAATGACACGCGCCATGTGTTCATCCGGTGCGGCTCTGAGCCAGATGCAGCGGCAGCGCTCGAGCAGCAGCTCATACGTGCCGGGATCGGTCACCAGGCTGCCGCCGGTGGCGATCACCGCCTGCGCATGTTCGCCGAGCACGCGCTCCAGCGCGCGGCGCTCGAAGCGGCGGAACGCGTCCTGGCCGTACATCGCGAAGACCTCGCCGAGCGGCGCGCCGGCTTCCTTCTCGACCTCGCGGTCCAGCTCCACGAATGGAACATTCAGACTCTGCGCGAGTTTTGCGCCGAGGGTCGATTTGCCCGCACCGCGCAGGCCGAGGAGGGCGACCGGCCTTTGCTGCGTGTCGTCCTCGCGCACCAGCCGCTCGACACTCACGCCCATCGCGCGCGCCACCTTGCGCAAAAGCAGGACCGACATGTTTCCCTGGCCGGCTTCGAGCTGCGCGAGGTAGCGCTCGGAGACGCCGGAGGCGACCGAGAGTTGCTTGCGCGTCATCGCGTGCTCGGTGCGCCAGGCGCGCACGCGCTCGCCAAGCCGGGAGAGGAAGGCGTGTTCCTGCTGCTGGACTGAGAGTGGAGCGTTCATGAAATATAGTGCTTGACCGTGATTCTATGATGCAATATATTTTCTAGTCAATGGCGGCGACGAAGATCACCATCCTCATCGGCACGATGACGGGCACCGCCCAGCTCTGCGCGCAGGAGATGGAGCTTGCGCTCGACGACGGCGAGACGCAGATCGAGGCGCTGCTCATGGACAACCTGGACGCGAGGGTCTTCGACCGTGAGGGCGCATTCCTCATCTGCACCTCCACCTACGGCCAGGGCGACGTGCCCGACAACGCGCGCGCGCTGTACGAAGATTTGCAACGCAAGCGTCCCGACCTTTCAAAGGTGCGCTATGGAGTGTTCGGCCTGGGCGACAGGACCTACGCCGAAACTTTCAACTACGGCGGGAAGCGATTCGACGACATCCTTACGGAACTGGGCGCTGCGCGCGTCGGCGAGCGCCACAAGCACGATGCCTCCAGCGGCGTGCTGCCGGAGGAAACCGCGGTGCAGTGGTGCCAGGATTGGGTCTCAAAATTGCAGGAAGGGAACAGAGCTTCTGTATAGGCGATCCAACCTAAATGCGTGCACTCAAGTGGACCGGCGGCGTCATCCTCGCGCTCCTCGTCGCGCTGGCGCTGTTCATCGCCTTTGGCCTCTCTACCCTGAAGGGGCCCATCACCCGCGCGGTTAGCGAAGCGAGCGGTCGCGAGCTGCGCATCGAGGGAGCCTTCAAGCCGGTCTGGACCTGGGTGCATCCGCGCTTTCGCGCCGAGAAGGTGAGCTACGCAAATCCGGGCTGGGCGAGTGAAGATTACACGTTCCAGGCCGACGCGGTGGAGGTCAGCATCGAGCTGCTGCCGCTGCTCATTGGCCGCGTGATCCTGCCCGAGGTGCATCTGCAGCGCCCGATCATCAACCTCGAGATCGACGAGGAAGGCCGCAAGAACTGGCTGATGGAGCGCGACCAGCAAAAGGAAGGCGGCTCGCGCATCTCGATCCTGGCGCTGACCTTCGATGAAGCGCGCCTGCGCTATGCCGATGCGATCCGCGAGATCTCGCTGGACGCCGAACTCGCGACTTACGCCGACGGCGTGAAGTTCAAGACGAAAGGCATCTACCACGGCCTGCCCACGAGCGCCGAAGGGCGCGGCGGACCGGTGCTTGCGCTCAAGGATACGGACGATCCTTATCCGCTCGAGGCGAGCGGCAAGGTCGGCGGCACGGCGGTCAAGGCCAAAGGCACCATCACCAACGTGGCGCAGCTCACGGCGCTCGACCTCACCATCGATATCCGCGGCCAGACGATGTCCGAGCTCTACGACGTGATCGGCATCGCGTTGCCGGAAACCACGCCGTACGCAACGCGCGGCCGCCTGGTGAAGGGCGACCACATGCTGCGCTACGAAAAATTCACCGGCACGGTCGGCGAGAGCGACATCGCCGGCACGCTGCAGTTCGACCTCGGCGGCAAGCGCGCCTACATGCATGGCGCGCTCGAGTCGAAAGTGCTGAATCTCGCCGACCTCGGTCCGCTGGTCGGCACCGACCAGCCCAAAGAGGAGGGCGTGCTGCCCGACATGCCGTTCGATTCGGACCGCTGGGACTCGATCGACGCCGACGTGAAAATCGTTGCGGCCAGCATCAAGCGGCCCAAGCAGCTGCCCCTCGAGCACCTCGCCACGCGCATCCAGATGCGCGACAAGGTGCTGACGCTCGAGCCGTTCGAGTTCGGCATCGCCGGCGGCCGGATTGCCGGCACGATCAAGATGGACGGCCAGCAGGACCCGATCGCGGGCAACGTCTACCTGCGCGTCAAGGACCTGGAACTCCCGAAGTTCTTCCCGACCATCAAGGAAGGCCAGCTCTCGATCGGCGACATCAACGGCCTGATCGAGCTCGCGGGTCGCGGCGACTCTGTGGGCGAGCTCCTGGGCAACGCGAACGGCAAGGTGGGCCTCTATCTCGACGGTGGCAAGATCAGCCGCTTCATGATGGAGCTCGTCGCGATGGACATCTGGGGCGTGGCGCGGGTGAAGCTCAAGGGCGACGACTCGATCGACATCCGCTGCGCGATCGCCGACTTCGGCGTGAAGGACGGCATGATGCGCACCAACGCGTTCGTCTTCGACACGCAGGTGGTGAATGTCGAAGGCACCGGCAGCGTGAACCTCAAGTCCGAGGAGATGGACGTCACGCTGAATCCGCA
Organism: Burkholderiales bacterium; assembly: GCA_036506355.1. Taxonomy (GTDB): domain Bacteria; phylum Pseudomonadota; class Gammaproteobacteria; order Burkholderiales; family SG8-39; genus SCGC-AG-212-J23. The sequence goes on along the minus strand of DASXRW010000234.1, from coordinate 1,504 downwards.
TCCCAAGGACCGCAGCGTCGCCTCGCTCAATTCACCGCTTTACATCCGCGGCACTTTTGGCGCTCCCAAAGTTGCACCCGACTGGAAGCGGATGGGTGCCAGAGGCGCCGGCGCGGTGGCGATGGGCATCTTGAGCCCGTTCCTCGCGGTGCTGCCGCTGATGCAGGAAGGCAAGGACAAGGACAGCCCCTGCCAGCAGCTCATCGCCGAGGCCACGAAATCCGCCAAGCAATCGGCGGCCGAAGCGAAGGCCGGCGTGCCGCGACCGCCAGTGACTGAGAGCAAGAAGGAAAAAGAAAAGGCGGCCGCTACCGGCAGCACGCGCGAGCCGGGACCGCCGGAAGCCGCGCCGCAGTAGCTATTTCTTCAGCCCGATCACCTGCATCAGGCGGGCGATCGCGGCATCCTCCCTCGCGATCAGCTCGCCGAACTCGCTCGCCGGCATGAAGGCTGGACGCACGCCGAGGTTCTCGCTGCCTTTGATGAAGTCGGCCGACTCCACGGTCTTGCGAATCGCCCCCGCCAGCTGAGCGATCACTGCCCGCGGCGTGCCGCGCGGCACCGCGATGCCGCGCCAGGCTTCGAGCGAGACGTGGATCCCCTGTTCGGCCGCGGTCGGCACGTCGGCGAGCGCCGGATCGCGCTTCGGGATCAGCGCGGCGATGAGCCGTACCTGCCCCTGCCTCACCGGACCCGAGAGCGCCGCCGGCAATTGCACCAGCGCATCGACATGCCCGCCGAGCAGGCTCGGCACCACCTGCGCAGCGCCGAACGGCACTTCGTTCACCTCGACGCCCGCGGCGTGGAACAGCGCCGCGAGACACAGATGCGTGTGGCTGCCGATGCCGGAATGGCCGACGCTTATGGCTTTGGGCTTTGCCTTGGCTTCGTCGATCAGCTGACCCAGGTTGGTCCAGCGCGAGTCGGCACGCACCGCGACGACCGGCGATTCCACCAGCACGCGCGCCACGGCGTCGAACGCCTGGTGGTCGAACGGCAGCTGGCCGCTGTGATACGTCGTCGAGATGGAATTCGAGTTCCAGACGAGCGCGTAGCCGTCGGGCTTCTGGCTGGCGACGTGCTTATAGCCGATCGCGCCGCCGGCGCCCGGGCGGTTAACGACGAGCACGCGCTGGCCGAGCTGCTTTGCCATGCCCTCGGCGAGCATGCGCGCCGTGACATCGGCCGAGGTACCCGCAGGGAAGAGCACCGTGATTTCGACGGGCGCGCGCTGCGGGTAGTCCTGCGCCTGCGCTGTGGCCATCATCAGGAGGACGAGCCACCTCACGTGAGCAGCTCCCTCACTTCCACCCGCCGACCTTCCTTCGCCGACTTGATGCCCGCCAGGATCACCGCGAGCGAAGCGGTGCTCTTCTCGCCATCCATCTCCGGCTCGGCCTCGCCGCGCACCGCGCGCGCGAATTCCTCCAGTTCCTCGACGATCGGGTCGTTCTGCGCGCAGGGCACCGGATCCGCCTTGGCGGCGCCGCGGCGCAGGACGCGC
>DASXRW010000233.1:0-11667 GCA_036506355.1 Burkholderiales bacterium | reverse complement strand
CCGCCGAAGGTGGAGTCGGCGGTGGTGCGCTTAAAACCGCTAGAGCATCCGCTGCGCGTTGACGAGGACTTGCTTAGAAAGGCGTTCTCCGCGCGGCGCAAGACGCTGCGCAACGCATTGCCCGGGATCGATTTCGCCGCGCTTGGCATCGATCCCAAGCTACGGCCGGAGAATCTCTCGCCGCAGGACTACGCGCGGCTTTCGATGAACTCGATCTTGTAGCCGTCGGGATCCTCGACGAAGGCGATCACCGAAGTGCCGCCTTTCACCGGGCCCGGCTCGCGCGTCACCTTGCCGCCGTTGTGCCTGACCTTCTCGCAGGCCTGCTTCACATCCGGCACGCCGATCGCGACGTGGCCGAAGGCGTTGCCGAGCTCGTAGCGCTCGACGCCGTAGTTGTAGGTGAGCTCGAGCACCGCGGTGCGCTTCTCGTCGTCGTAGCCGACGAAGGCGAGCGAATACTTCTGCTCGGGCCGGTCGGTGGTGCGCAGGAGCTTCATGCCGAGCACCTCGGTGTAGAACTTCACCGAGCGCTGCAGGTCGCCGACGCGGAGCATGGTGTGCAGGAGTCTCATCTCTTTCCTCTCAGGACGGGCAATGTACGGGCAGTGAGCTCAAGACGCTCGCGTGCTGCGCGCCAGCCGGGATAGAGCCGCGCGAGCAAGGCCCAATAGCGGCGTGAGTGATTCATCTCGACGAGGTGCGCCACCTCGTGAGCCACCACATAGTCGGCGAGCGCGCGCTCCACGTGCACCAGCCGCCAGGAGAGCCGGATCGCGCCGTCTTCGGTGCACACGCCCCATTGCGTGCGCGCGTTCGAGAGCGCCACGCGCGGGGCCGACAGGCCCAGCTGGGCGGCGTAATGAGCCGCCCGCGGACGCAGTGCGTCCAACGCTTGGTGTTTGAGCCATGCGATGAGCACCTCGAGCGGCCGCGAGCGTTGCGGCGCGCTGACGACGATGGAAGCATCGCGCTGCTCCACGCCACGGCGGCCTTTGCCGACTTGCAGAATGCACGGCGCACCGAACAGCGGCAGCATCTCGCCGCTCCGGCCATGCAGGACGGCGCCGCGCGGCGTGCGCGCCCATTCGTCGAGCTTGCGGAGGATCCAGCGCTCCTTGTCGCGCAGGAACGCCTCGATCTCGCGCCACGGCGCGCGCAACGGCGCCGCGACCCGGAGCCCCGCGGCGTCGACCGTGATGCCGAGCGTGCGCCGCCGGCGCCGCGCGAAGCGGTACTCGATGGTGCGGCCGCCGAGCTCGATCAGAGTAGCGCCTTCTGCTGTTCCTCTATCCATGCCTCCGCCAGGTCATTCAGCGTCTTGGGATCGCGCTCGGCCGCCTCGATGCTCGGGCCGATGCGCACCGTGACTGTGCCGGCGCGCTTCAGGAACGAATTGCGCGGCCAGAAGAGGCCGGCGTTGTGCGCCACCGGCACCACCGGCGCGCCGGCCGCGGCGGCGAGCCACGCCCCGCCGAGCTGGTAGGGGCGCCGCTCGCCCGGGCGCACGCGGGTGCCCTCGGGAAACACCACCACCCAGAAGCCCTGCTCGAGGCGCTCGCGGCCGCGCCGCGCGATCGCGCGCAGCGCCGCGACGCCGCGCGAGCGATCGATCGCGATCGGGCTCATGAGCGCGAGCCCCCAGCCGAAGAACGGGATCCACAGGAGCTCGCGCTTGAGCACATGCACCTGCGGCGGAAAGATCACCTGGAACGCCATCGTCTCCCATGCCGACTGGTGCTTCGAAAGAATCACCGCCGGGCGCGCCGGCAGATGCTCGCGTCCCTCCACCCGCCAGCGGATGCCGACCACCGTTCTCGCGAGCCAGACGACGAGCCGCGACCAGCCGGAAATGATGCGGTAGCGCAGCATCCGCGGTAACGGAACCGTCGCGAGCGCGAGCAGCGCGTAAGGCGGCGTAACGAGGACGAGCGCGAGCGCGAAGATGCTCGAGCGCAGCCACGTCATGGAGCCAGATGCTCGGCGAAGGCGGCGAGATCCGGAAAGACCTGCGTGCCCGGCGGCAGGTTGCCCTCGTCGTGCGTCTTCTTGCCCTTGCCGGTCAGCACCAGCACCGGCCGCGCGCCTGCGGCCGCCGCGGCCTGCACGTCGCGCAACGCATCGCCGACCATGAAGACATCCTCGAGCGATACGTTGAAGCGCCGCGCCACCTCGAGCAGCATCCCCGGCTGCGGCTTGCGGCACTGGCAGCCGGCGGCGTCGGCGTGCGGGCAGAAGAAGAACGCATCGATGCGCCCGCCTGCCTGCGACGCCGCGCGCTGCAGGTGGTCGTGGATCTCGAACAGCGTGCGCGTCGTGAAGAGCCCGCGCGAGATCCCGGACTGGTTGGTCGCCACCACGATGCGGTAGCCCGCCTGCGTCAGCCGCGCGATCGCCTCGAGGCTGCCCTTGATCGGGCGCCACTCCTCGAGCGACTTGATGTAATGGTCGCTGTCGTGGTTGATCGTGCCGTCGCGATCGAGGATGACGAGCTTCATGTCGCGAGCTTCGAGAGATCGGCGATGCGGTTCATCGTGCCGTGCAGCTTGCCCAGGAAGCCGATGCGGTTCGCGCGCACGCGCGGGTCCTTGTCCATCACCATCACCTTATCGAAGAACGCGTCGACCGGCGTCTTCAAGCTCGCCAGCGCCTTGAGCGCGGCGGTGTAATCGAGCGCGCGGAACGCCCGGTCGACGTCGGGCTGCAGGCGGCCGAACGTGGTCGCGAGGCTCTTCTCCTCCGGCAGGACCATCAGCCCAGGATCGAACTCGGCGGGCACCGCGCCCGCCTGCTTCAGGATGTTGCCGATGCGCTTGTTCGCCGCGGCCAGACTCTCGGCCTCGGGGAGCGCCGAGAAGGCGCGCACGGCTTCGAGCTGCTTCGGCACCAGGTCGAGCCGCGCCGGGCCGAGGCACAGCACCGCCTCGACTTCGTTCGCGGTATAGCCACGCTCGCGGAAGTAGCCGCGCGCGCGCTCGTGGATGAACGTCTGCAGCTCTGCCGCCGCCTTGGCACCGAACGGCGCGAAGGCCGCATCGAGCAGCGTATCCAAGGCGAGCGGCAGTTCGCGCTCGACGAGGATGCGGACGAGGCCGAGTGCCGCGCGACGCAAGCCGAACGGGTCGCGCTCGCCGGTCGGCGCCTGCCCGATGCTGAAGAGTCCCGCCAAGGCCTCGAGCTTGTCGGCGAGCGCCACCGCGGCGCCGAGGGCACTCTCCGGCAGCGCATCGCCGGCGAAACGCGGACGGTAGTGCTGCTCGATGGCGTCGGCGACCTCGCGCGGTTCGCCGTCGTGCAGCGCGTAGTAGCGCCCCATCACGCCCTGCAGCTCGGGGAATTCGCCGACCATCCCGGTGAGGAGGTCGGCTTTCGACAGCCAGGCGGCGCGCTCGGCGAGCGCGACATCGACCTTCAGCTGTCGGGCGACGGCGCCTGCGAGGAGCTGCACGCGCTCTACGCGCTGGAGCTGCGTGCCGAGCTTGCCGTGGTACACGACTTTCGCCAATTGGGGGACGCGTGCTTCGAGCCGGGTCTTGCGGTCCTGGTTGTAGAAGAAGCGCGCGTCCTCGAGCCGCGGCCGCACGACGCGCTCGTTGCCAGCGATGATGTGGCGCGGGTCGGCGACCTGCATGTTCGACACGATGAGAAAGCGCGCCAGCAGATGGCCCGCGCCGTCGAACAGCGGGAAGTACTTCTGGTTCTGCCGCATCGTGAGGATCAGGCACTCCGGCGGCACCTCGAGAAAGGCGCGCTCGAAGCCGCCGGCATACACCTGCGGGTATTCGACCAGCGCAGTGACTTCATCCAGCAGGTCGGCGTAGCCGCCGAGGTCCGCCGACTCGCGCACCGCCGCGGCCTTGAGCTGCCGGTCGATCTCGCCCCGCCGCGCCGCGAAGCTGGCGATGACGCTGCCGTCCTTCGCGAGCCGCTCCTGGTACTCATCTGCGCTGCGCAGGCTGATCGAAGGGCTGCCCATGAAGCGATGGCCCGCCGTGCTGCGGCCGGCGGCGATGCCGAGCACGCTGCCCGGCACGACGCGCTCGCCATGAAGCATGACCACGCCATGGACCGGGCGCACGAACTGCGCGTCGCCCGCGCCCCAGCGCATGACTTTCGGGATCGGCAGCGCCTTCAGCGCTTCCTCGACGCCGCCGGACAGGATTTCATCGAGCACCGCGCCTTTCACCCGTACGCGAGCGAGCATCACGGCGCCTTTCGGCGTGTCGCGCCGCTCGAGCTGCTCGGCACTGAGGCCGTGCTTGCGCGCGAACCCGGCGATCGCCTGCGCCGGCGCGTTTGCCGGCGGGCCGGTCACTTCGCTCTCGCGACCCGGCGCGCTTGCGGCAACGTCCGCGATCGAGAAGGCGAGCCGCCGCGGCGTCGCATAAACCGCGAGGGCAGCTTTCGCGTCGGCCAGCGCCGCCTTGGCCAAGGCGGCGAGCACGCGCTCGGCAAAGGCCTCCGACAGCGCGCGCAGCGATTTCGGCGGCAGCTCTTCGGTGAGCAACTCCACCAGGAGGGTCGCCTTGTCAGCCACGGGCAAGCGGGAAGCCGAGCCGTTCGCGGGCTTCGTAGTAGGACTGCGCCACCGCGCGCGCGAGGCCGCGCACGCGTCCGATGTACGCCGCGCGCTCGGTCACGGAGATCGCGCCGCGCGCATCGAGCAAGTTGAAGCTGTGCGAGCAGCGCAGCACCATCTCGTAGGCCGGCAGCACGCACTGCGCGGCGATCAGGCGCTTCGCTTCAGCCTCGTACTCGCCGAAGTGGCGAAACAGCATCTCGGTATTCGCGAGTTCGAAGTTGTAGCGCGACTGCTCCACCTCGTTCTGGTGATAGACGTCGCCATAGCGCACACCATCGACCCAGACGAGATCGAACACGCTCTCTTTTCCCTGCAGGTACATCGCCAGGCGCTCGAGACCATAGGTGATTTCGCCGAGCACCGGCTTGCACGCGAGGCTGCCGACTTCCTGGAAGTAGGTGAACTGCGTGATCTCCATGCCGTCGAGCCAGACTTCCCATCCAAGGCCCCACGCGCCGAGCGTCGGCGATTCCCAGTCGTCCTCGACGAAGCGGATGTCGTGTTCCTTCGGCTCGACCCCGAGCGCGACCAGCGACTGCAGATAGCGCTCCTGGATGTCGGCGGGCGAGGGCTTGAGCACCACCTGGTACTGGTAATAGTGCTGCAGCCGATTGGGGTTCTCGCCGTAGCGGCCATCCTTCGGCCGGCGCGAGGGCTGCACGTAAGCGGCATGCCACGGCTCCGGACCGATCGCGCGCAGGAAAGTGGCGGTATGGAAGGTGCCCGCGCCCACCTCCATGTCGTAGGGCTGCAAGAGCACGCAGCCTTGGCGATCCCAGAACTCGTTCAGCCGCAGGATCAGTTGTTGGAAGCTCAGCATGAAGCCAACGGATTCTACCGGCTGAGTTTGCGCCGGGCGACGAGCGTCGCCACGACCACCATGCCGGCTGAAAGCAAAACAATGGGCCAGTCGCGCCAGCGCACATACGGCGTCGCACCGACATAGCCTTGCGCGGTGATCTCGAGCCGGCCTTCGGCGAACTGCGGCAGCCGGGCGCTGACGCGGCCGTCGGCATCGATCGCCGCGGTGATGCCGGTATTGGTCGCCGTGAGATGCATGCGGGCGGTTTCGACCGCCCGCAGCTGCGCGATCTGCAGGTGCTGTGCCGGCGCGAGCGAGTCGCCGAACCAGGCGACGTTCGAGACGTTGACGAGCAGCGTCGCCTCGGGCAGCTGCGCGGCGATCTCCTCGCCGAACGCATCCTCGTAGCAGACGTTGACGGCGATGCGCTGCCCGGCGGCGGCGAGCGGCTTGCGCGCCTTGCCGCTCGAAAAATCCGACATCGGGATGTTCACCAGGCGCAGCGTCCAGGCGAGCCCCGGCGGCGCGAATTCGCCGAACGGCACGAGATGCACCTTGTGGTAGACCTGGACCGGCGAGGTGCCGAGAGTGATCACGCTGTTGTAGAACTCGTCCGGACCGCGCCGCGTCGGCACGCCGAGTAGCAGGTCGCCCTGGTTGCGCCGCGCGATGGCGTCCAGCTGTCGCAGATACGCAAGGTCGACCTCGTCCAGAAAGCGCGGTACCGCGGTCTCCGGAAAAACGATCAGCCGCGCGGGTGTGGCCTCGGCGAGCCGCGCATAGCTCTCGAGCGTGCGCGCGTAGCGCCGCGGATCGAATTTGAGCGATTGCTCGATGTTTCCCTGCAAGAGCGCGACGCTCAGCGGCGCGCCTTGCGGCGTGCTCCACGTGACGTGGCGCAGCGCTTCGCCGACGCCGACGACCACCACCATCGCGCTGAGCCAATACATCGCTCGCGGACGGCGCGTCGCAAGGAGCCAGACCATGCCTGCGAGCGCGACGGTGAGAAACGACAGCGCGAATACGCCGCCGAGCGGCGCGTAGCCCTGCAGCGGCCAACCGACCGCCGCATAGCCGAGCGAAAGCCAGGGAAAACCGCTCAGGACCCAGGAGCGCAGCCACTCGAAGAGGGTCCACGACGCGGGGATCAGCAGACACGCGCGCACGGCCGGATGCGCGGGAATGCGCGCCTGCAGCCAGCCGGCGGCGGCGGGAAAGAGCGCGATGAACGCGCACACGATGAGCGTGGCGAGGCCCGCGACCGGCGCCGGCATGCCGCCGACGTCGTGCAGGCTCACGTAGATCCAGGAGACGCCCGCGCCGAACAGGCCGAGCCCGAAGGCGAAGCCGCTGCGTGCGCAACTCGCCGGCGATGCGGCGATCCAGAAGTGGATCAGCACTGCAACGGTCGCAAGGGTAAGCGGGTAGAGCCCGAGCGGCGCGAATGCAGCGACGCTCGCCGCGCCTGCCAAAAAACAAATCAATAGGGTCCGGCCGATCAAGGCGCGATCTTGACAGGATTCATCGGGTCTATAGCCTCAGCCCCGCGAACGATGAAGAAGATCCTGCTCACCAACTTTCACCCGCACCAGGACGGCGGCGGCGGGCACGCGCGCTACATCCGCACCATCCTCGAGAGCGAGCTGCGCAAGGAGTTCGAGTTCGGCGTCGCCGCGCCCGAAGGCTCCGGCGTGTGGGCCACGGGCCGCGCGCTCGGCGCACCGACCTTCGCCTGCCCGTTTCCGGGTCACGTGAGGGAGATCCCGCAGATGTTCGGCGCGCTCCGCCGGTTCGAGGCGATCTATCGGCAGTGGACGCCGGATCTCGTCCATACGAACGGGTCGCGCGACCAGAACATCGTCGTATTGTGGAAGGCGCTTCGTGGACGCGCGGTTCCGTGCGTGCGTACGCACCATGCGGTCCGGAACATTCCCGATAACGCGTATAACCGCTGGGCGTACCGCCAGGTGGTGCAAGGCCACATCTACGTCGGGCATAGCGCCCGCAACATCTCGTGGGCCGATGGTTCGCTCAAGCTGCCGAACGCGCGGGTGATCCCCAATGGCGTCGACGTGAAATTCTGGCGGCCGATGCCGAAGGACCCCGCGTACCTCGCCAAGCTCGGCCTCGCGCCGACGGACCTGGTCTTCGGTTCCCACGCCGGCATGGGCGCGCACAAGCGCACCGATCTCTTCCTGCGCGCGGCCGCGCTCCAGCTTCGAAGCGGCGCGCGGCCGTTCAAGATCCTGCTGCGGGGCAACGAGACGGAAATCGGGCAGAGCCAGCGGCTCGCGCGCGAGCTCGGCCTGGAGAACGTCGTGTACATCCGCTACGAGCCCGATCCGCGAGGCTACTTGTCGGTGATCGACGTCGGCTTCCTGTTGAGCGAGTCGATCGAGGCGATCTCGTTTGCCGCCCGCGAGTTGATGGCGATGGGCAAGCCGCTCATCAGCTCCAACTACGCCGGGCTGGTCGAGAACGTCGACGATCGGCTGAACGGCCGCCTCGTCGAGTGCGGCGACGTCGAGGCGGTCGTCGAGGCGATCGGCTGGTTTCTCGACCTGGATGCCGCGGCGCTAGCCGCGCTCGGCCGCAACGCCCGGCTGAAGGCCGAGCACGTATTCAATGCGGACCATCAGATTGGCGGCCTGCGCTCGTTCTACCGGGCGTCCTTGGGCTTGTCGACGAGCAGCGTGTAGACGCGCCGGCTGTCGGCGCGCAAGACCTGGAAGCGCAGGCCTTCGATGACGATGGTCTCGCCGCGCTTGGGCAGCCGGCCGAGGTGCGCGATCACCATGCCGCCGACCGTATCGGCCGTTTCATCGGAGAAGCGCGTGCCGAAGGCGGCGTTGAAATCGGCGATCTGGGTGAGCGCCTTGACCCGAAAGCGGCCGCCGGGCTCCGGGATGATGTTGTCGGAGGCCTCGTCGAAGTCGTACTCGTCCTCGATTTCGCCCACGATCTGCTCGAGCACGTCCTCGATGGTGACCAGGCCGGAGACACCGCCGTATTCGTCCACCACGATCGCCATGTGGTTGCGGCTCGCGCGGAACTCGCGCAGCAGCACGTTCAGGCGCTTCGCCTCGGGCACGAACACGGCCGGCCGCAGCATCTCGCGCACGTTGAACTCCTCCTCGCCGGCGTAGTGCCGCAGCAGATCCTTCGCGAGCAGGATGCCGATGACGTCGTCGCGGTTCTGGTCGATCACCGGGAAGCGCGAGTGCGCCGTGGCCATCACCTGCGGGATGAAGCTCTCGACCGGCTCGTGGATGTCGATGAAGTCAACCTGCGCGCGCGGGATCATGATGTCGCGCACCTGCATCTCGGAGACGTTGAGCGCGCCTTCGATGATCGACAGCGCATCGGCGTCGAGCAGGTTGCGGGAGTACGCGGAGCGCAGCAGGTGGACGAGTTGCTCGCGGTCGCTCGGCTCGCGCATCAGCAGCGCAGACAGGCGCTCGAGCAGGCTGGGGCGCGAGGGATCGTTCATGCCGACCGCGTTCATTCTACCGTGTAAGGATTGCGAAAGCCGACGCGCCGCAGGATGCGGATTTCGCGCGCTTCCATCCGGCGCGCGCTTGCTTTGTCATCATGCACGTGACCGCGCAGGTGCAGCACGCCGTGCACCACGAGATGCGCGTAGTGGGCGCGCACGCTCTTGCGCTGCTCGCGCGCCTCTCGCGCAATGACCGGATGGCAGAGCACTATGTCACCCGCATGTCCATAGGAGAAACTCAGGACGTTGGTGGGGTAGTCGCGCTTGCAATAGCGCCGGTTGAGCGCGCGGCCCTCGTGGCTTCCGACGATGCGCAAGGTGATGTCAAGGGATGAGCCGGCGCTTCGCGCCCATTGGCGCAGTACCGCGGCGCCGGGCACACCGCGGCGCGCCACGCCATACTGGACTACGACGCTACTCCTGTGCCGGGTCCGCTTCGTAGGCATCGATGATGCGCGCCACCAGCGGGTGCCGCACCACGTCCTGCGCCCCGAACTGCGTGAAGGCGATGCCGCGCACGCCGTCGAGGATGCGGCGCGCCTCGATCAGGCCGCTCTTCTGGCCGCGCGCGAGGTCGATCTGCGTGACGTCGCCGTTCACCACCGCTTTCGCGCCGAAGCCGATGCGCGTGAGGAACATCTTCATCTGCTCGGGCGTCGTGTTCTGCGCCTCGTCGAGGATGATGAAGGCGTGGTTGAGGGTGCGCCCGCGCATGTAGGCGAGCGGCGCGAGCTCGATGGTGCCGCGCTCGAGGAGCTTGCCCGTTTTCTCGAATCCCATGAGATCGAACAACGCGTCGTACAGCGGCCGCAGATACGGATCGACTTTCTGCGCGAGGTCGCCGGGCAGGAAGCCCAGGCGCTCGCCGGCCTCCACTGCGGGCCGCACGAGCACGATGCGCTTGACCTTGTCGCGCTCGAGCGCGTCGACCGCGCAGGCGACCGCGAGATAGGTCTTGCCGGTGCCCGCCGGCCCGATGCCGAGGGTCAGGTCATGCGCCAGGATTTTCTCGATGTACTCGACCTGGTGCGGTGTGCGGCCGTGCAGGTCGGTGCGCCGCGTGAGCAGCTGCGGGCCCTCAGTCGCCGGCGGCGCGCTTTTCCCCTGCAGCAGCTCGGTCAGGCCGAGCTGCACGTCATCGAGCGTGAGCTCGCCCGAGGCGCGGTCATAGAAGTGCTCGAGCGCCTGCGCCGCGCGGCTCGCCTGCTCGCCGCGCACCGTGAAGCGCGCGCCGCGCCGCGCGATCGTCACGTCGAGCGCCGATTCGATCTGCCGCAGGTTCTCGTCGAGCGTGCCGCACAGGCGCGCCAGGCGCTGGTTGTCGACGGGGTCGAGCTTGACCTCGAGCGGCTTCGCCCTCATCCGACGCTCATTTCGCCAACTCGCCGCGGAGCGAATGCGGCCGGCAGCCGGTAATGCGCACGTCGACGAAGCGGTCGACGAGCTCCGCCGGGCCCGGGAAATTCACGATGCGGTTGTTGCCGGTGCGCCCGGCGAGCTCATTGGGTCTTTTTCTGGAGAAACCTTCCACCAGCACGTGTTCGCTCGAGCCCACCATGCGCTCGGCGATGGCCGCGGCCTGCGACTGGATCTGCGCCTGCAGCCGCTGCAGCCGCTCGAGTTTCGCTTCTGGTGCGAGCGCGTCGGGCAGCTCGGCGGCGGGCGTCCCCGGCCGCGGGCTGTAGATGAAGCAGTACGAGTCGTCGAATTCGAGCTCGCGCGCAAGCTTCAGCGTCGCCTCGAAATCGGCCTCGCTCTCGCCCGGAAAGCCGACGATGAAGTCCGAGCTGACGCTGATTCCGGGCAGCGCGGCACGCAACCGGCGCACGATCGAGCGGTACTCAAGCGCGGTGTAGCCGCGCTTCATGGCGGCGAGTATCCGATCGGCGCCCGATTGCACCGGCAGGTGCACGTGCGGCGCGAGCCTCCGCAGCGCGGCGTGCGCGTCGATCAGGCGCTGCGTGAACTCGCGCGGATGCGAGGTCGTGTAGCGGATGCGTTCAATACCCTCGATTTCGCTGACGAACGCGAGCAGCTCGGCGAAGTCGCTCATCCGGTCGGCGATGACACCGCGCCATGCATTGACGTTCTGGCCGAGCAGCGTCACCTCCTTCACGCCTTGGCGTGCAAGGCCGGCAATCTCGGCGACGACATCGGCAAAGGGGCGCGAGACTTCTTCGCCGCGCGTGTAAGGCACGACGCAGAAGCTGCAGTACTTGCTGCAGCCTTCCATGATGGAGACGTAGGCGAGCGCGCCCTCGACGCGCGGCTCGGGCAGGCGGTCGAACTTCTCGAGCAGCGGAAAGCTGATGTCGACCTGCGGCTCGCCCGTGGCGCGCCGCCGCTCGAGAAGCTGCGGCAGCCGGTGCAGCGTCTGCGGCCCGAACACCACGTCGACGAACGGCGAGCGCTCGACGATCGCCGCGCCTTCCTGGCTCGCGACGCAGCCGCCCACCGCGATCATCAGCGCGGGCCTGGCGCGCTTGAGATGACGCACGCGGCCGAGGTCGGCGAATACCTTCTCCTGCGCTTTCTCGCGCACCGAGCAGGTATTGAACACGATCACGTCCGCGTCCTCCGGCCGATCGGTTTTTTCCAGGCCCTGCGCGGCGCGCAAGACGTCGGCGATCTTGTCCGAGTCGTACTCGTTCATCTGGCAGCCGAAAGTGCGCAGATAGAGCTTGGCCATCAGCGCGCTCCGGCTTCCTGCGGCGTCAGGATCCAGACCTGGCGTACGTGACCGCTTGCATCGAGCCGGTATTTGACGAGCGAGCCGGACGGCAGCGC
>DASXRW010000232.1:0-14910 GCA_036506355.1 Burkholderiales bacterium | reverse complement strand
TCGGACGTCTCGCGCAACGCGCGCCAGGCGAGCCGCTTCCTCGACGAGATCGTCTCGACCGTAGTGCCCGACATCAAGGCGGGCCTCGTCATCAAGACGCGCGACGGGCAGAGCGCGAAGGGGCGGCTTTTCCTCCAGACCGAGGCGATGAACGGCGAGCTGCCCGCAACGCTGGCGTCGGGAAAAACGGATAACCAGATTCTCGCGGTGGTGCGCGCATTGCAGGAGCGCGAGCCGCAGCGCCAGGTCGTGCTGGTGTCGAAGGACATCAACATGCGCATCAAGGCGCGCGCGCTCGGGCTCGCCGCCGAGGACTATTTCAACGACAAGGTGCTGGAGGATGCCGACCTCCTCTACACCTGCGTGCGCCCGCTGCCGAAGGATTTCTGGGACACGCACGGCCGCGACGTCGAATCCTGGAAAAAAGACGGGCACACCTACTACCGCGTGCGCGGCCCGCTGGTGCCGAAGCTGCACGTCAACGAGTTCGTCTACGACGAGACCGGCGAGCGCCCGCTCTACGCGCTGGTGAAAGAGACCACCGGGCGCATTGCCGTGATCGAGACGCTGCGCGATTACACGCACACCAAGAACTCGGTATGGGGCATCACGGCGCGCAACCGCGAGCAGAACTTCGCGCTCAACCTGCTGATGAACCCGGCGGTCGACTTCATCACGCTGCTCGGCCAGGCGGGCACCGGCAAGACGCTGCTCGCGCTCGCCGCCGGGCTCACGCAGGTGCTCGACGACAAGCGCTACTCCGAGATCATCATGACGCGCGTCACGGTGCCGCTCGGCGAGGACATCGGCTTCCTGCCGGGCACCGAGGAGGAGAAGATGACGCCCTGGATGGGCGCGCTCGAGGACAACCTCGACGTGCTGAATGCCACCGACGAATCCGGCGGCGAGTGGGGCCGCGCCGCGACGCGCGATCTGGTGCGCTCGCGCATCAAGGTGAAGTCGCTCAACTTCATGCGCGGCCGCACCTTCGTCAACAAGTGGCTGATCATCGACGAGGCGCAGAACCTGACGCCGAAGCAGATGAAGACCCTGGTGACGCGTGCCGGCCCGGGCACCAAGGTGGTGTGCCTCGGCAACGTCGCGCAGATCGACACGCCCTACCTCACCGAGGGCAGCTCGGGCCTCACCTACGTCGTCGACCGCATGAAGGACTGGGCGCATGCCGGGCACATCACGCTCGCGCGCGGCGAGCGCTCGCGTCTCGCGGACCACGCCGCGGACGTTCTGTAGCAGTCAGGAATAAGTCAGCCGTGACGGTGTTTCGCCACCATCACGGACGTTTCTGCTACATTCCCGCGCTCTGATTTCCCCGATTAGGACCCCATGACGCCCCTCGTTCGCGCAGTTGCCCTGTTGACCGCGCTCGCCGTTCCGTTCGCCGTCTCCGCCCAGAAGTTCGAACCGCAGGTCGGCCAGGCCGGCAAGGACGTGATCTGGGTGCCGACGCCCGACGAGGTGGTCGACCGCATGCTGACCATGGCGCAGATCGGGCCGAGCGACTTTCACATGGATCTCGGCTCGGGCGACGGCAAGATCGTGATCGCGGCGGCCAAGCGCGGCGCGAAGGCGCTCGGCATCGAGTACAACCCCGAGATGGTGAAGCTCGCGCAGGACAACGCGCAGAAGGCCGGCGTCGCCGACAAGGCGAGCTTCCGCCGCGCCGACATCTTCCAGACCGACTTCAGCCAGGCGAGCGTCATCACCTTGTATCTGCTCCCCGCGCTCAACATGAAGCTCCGGCCGACGATTCTCTCGATGCGTCCGGGCACGCGAGTGGTGTCGCACTCCTTCACCATGGAGGACTGGGAAGCCGACGAGATCTCCACCATGGACGGGCGCCGCGCGTACTTCTGGGTGGTGCCGGCCAACGTGATGGGCAACTGGGCGCTCGACGCGGGCAGCCAGAAGAGCGAGCTCGCGCTCGAGCAGACCTTCCAGAAGATCAACGGCACCGTCGCGCTCGGCGGCGTGCACGGCGGACTGCGCGAGGCGCGCCTGCGCGGCGCGCAGATCGCCTTCGCCTACGTCGACGACAAGGGCCTGCGGCGCGACTTCACCGGCCAGGTGAGCGGCCGCCAGATGCAGGGCAGCTTCCGCGACGAGAAGGGGCAGGAAGGGCGCTGGAGCGCCACCAGGAAGTAACTCTTGAATTCGGGGTCAGGACCGCAATTAATTCCGGTCCTGACCCCGAATTGTTTTATGCAGTCAGCAGTTTCTTGTGCGAGCCGTCGCAGAACGGCTTGCCGCCGGTGTGCTTGCAGCCGCACAGCCACACCTTCTGCGCTTCCGACACGCTGAACTTCGCCGGCATGAACTCCGAGCCCTTGTGCGAGCCGTCGCAGAAGGGCTGGCGCTTCGATCGGCCGCAGGCGCACCACCAGTAGTCTCCCGGCGCAAGCTCCACGGCAAAGGGCGCGCGTTGCGCGATGTGTGGAAGATGCGGCGGCTCCGCCATGCTCGCTCCTCCTAGAAAGCGTTGGGGTCCTGGAAGTTGGCGAAGCGCGTGAAGCGGCCGAGGAACGTGAGATCCACCCGCCCGATCGGGCCGTTACGCTGCTTGCCGATGATGATCTCGGCGCGGCCCTTCGCCTCCTCCTTGTCCGGAGAGTACACCTCTTCGCGGTAGATGAAGAGGATCACGTCGGCGTCCTGCTCGATCGCGCCCGATTCGCGCAGGTCCGACATCATCGGCCGCCGGTCGTTTCGCTGCTCGACCGCGCGCGAGAGCTGCGACAGCGCGATCACCGGCACCTCGAGCTCCTTGGCGAGCGCTTTGAGCGAGCGAGATATTTCCGAGATCTCGGTGGCGCGGTTCTCGCCCTGCGAGGAAGCCGACATCAGCTGCAGGTAGTCGACGATCACCAGGCCGAGCTTCGAGTACTCGCGCTTGAGCCGCCGGGCGCGCGCGCGCACTTCGAGCGCGTTGAGCGCCGCGCTCTCGTCGACGTGGATATGCGCCTCGTGCAGCCGTCCCATCGCCTCGGTGAGCTGCGACCATTCCTCGTCGGCGAGCCGGCCGGTGCGCAGCTTGTGCGCGTCGACCTTGGCGATCGACGAGAGCATGCGCATGGCGAGCTGGCTCGAGCTCATCTCCATGCTGAAGATCGCGACCGGCAGCCGCACGCTGGGATGCAGCGCGACGTGCTCGGCGATGTTGAGCGCGAACGCGGTCTTCCCCATCGACGGCCGGCCGGCGATGATGATCAGGTCGCCCGGCTGCAACCCCGCCGTGCGCGTGTCGATGTCGGTAAAGCCGGTGGGCACGCCGGTGACATCCGACGGGTTGTCCTGGTTGTGCAGATGATCGATGCGCTCGTAGACCTTGGCGAGGATCGGCGCGATGCCGAGCAGGCCCTGGTCGCGGCGCGCGCCCGATTCGGCGATCTGGAAGATCTTGGACTCGGCTTCATCCAGCAACTGGCCCACTTCCTTGCCCGACGGTGCCAGCGCGCTTTCCGCGATTTCCGTGGCGACCTGGGCGAGGCGCCGCTGCACCGCGCGCTCGCGCACCAGTTCCGCATAGCGGCGCACATTGAGCGAGCTCGGCGTGTTCTGCGCGAGCGCGGCGAGGTACGCCGGGCCGCCGGTCTTGTCCTTGTCCTCGCTACCCTCGATCGACTCGGCGACCGTGACGACGTCGGCCGGGCGCGAGGCCTCGACCAGCTTGGCGATGTGGCGCCAGATGCGGCGGTGATCGTCGCGGTAGAAGTCCTCGCCGGCGACGAGATCGGCGATGCGGTCGAACGCCTGGTTGTCGATCAGCAGCGCGCCAAGCAGCGACTGCTCCGCCTCGACCGAGTGCGGCGGGACCCTGAGTGCTACAAGCTGTGCGTCAGCGCTCTGCTCTCGCGCGATCGTCTGTGCGACGGCCATTTTTTCGGCTTACCTCCCCGGCCGGAATCATAGGGACGAACCCGCGGTTTCGATTTGATTTATTCGAACGCTCAAGCTTCGGACGAAAACGAAGCGCCCCGCTGCTGAAAAACTGACCAGCCGAAGCACCCGCGGCGGCGGGCTGTGGATTTCTTGTGCATAGCGTGTCGATAGTTTGTGGATGATACGGGAGAACTCAAAACTAATTTTCTTGACACGAAAACGCGCCTGGCCAAAAGAAAAAGGGCCCGCGCAGGGCCCTTTTTTCACGACGCGAGCTGCGCTTACTGCTCGCCCAGCACGGATACGGTGATGGTGACGGTGACGTCGGTGTGCAGCGCGATCTGGATCGGGACGTCGCCCACCTGCTTGAGCGGTCCCTGGGGCATGCGCACGTTGGCGCGCTCGACCTCGTGGCCCTGGGTCTTCAGCGCCTCGACGATGTCGTAGTTGGTCACCGAGCCGAAAAGGCGCCCGTCGGGCCCGGCCTTCTGCGTGATCTGGATCGTCAGCCCATCGAGCTTGGCGCCGCGCTCCTGCGCCTTGGCGAGCGTCTGGGCCTGCGCTTTTTCCAGGTCCGCACGGCGGGATTCAAAGGCTTTGAGGTTGGCTTCGGTGGCGCGCTTCGCCTTGCCGTGCGGGATGAGGAAATTGCGCGCGAAGCCGTCCTTCACCTTGACGACGTCGCCGAGCTCGCCGAGGTTGGCGACCTTCTCCATGAGGATGACTTGCATCAGTGCAGGTCCGTGTACGGCAGCAGCGCGAGGAACCGGGCGCGCTTGATCGCTTCGGACAGCTGGCGCTGGTAGCCCGCCGCCGTGCCGGTGATGCGCGCCGGGATGATCTTGCCGGTCTCGTTGACGAAGTCCTTCAGGACCTCGACGTCCTTATAGTCGATCCACTCGGCCTTCTCGGCGGTGAAGCGGCAGAACTTGCGCCGGCGGAAGAGGGCCCGCTGGCCCTTATCCTTCTTGTCCTTGCCGAACTTCCCTTTGCCTTTTCCTTTACCTCTGCGTGGCGGGGGCATTTTCTACGCTCCTTCAACAAATTCGATGTTCGTCACATGCAGCATCAATTTCTTCGAGCGCTTGCTCTTCGCGCTCAGGAAGCCCTGCAGCCGTACCTCGCTGCCGAGCGGCCTGCCTGCGATCAATCGCGCCTGGGCCTCGAAGGCGACGGCGCCGATCTCGGCCACCACCTTGCGCTTGCCGCCGGCCTCGTCCTGCTCGGATTCATGCGCGAGCTTGAATTCGACCGCGGCGAGGCCTGCCGGCGTGTGGCGCAGCGCGCCCCGCTCAAGCAGCCGGCCGCTCAGCTCGAGCCGGTTCTGCGCCAAGCTCGCCGCCGCGCTCCATCAGCGACTTCGACTTCTCTTCCTTCATCATCGGCGACGGCGCGGTCCAGGCCTTGTCCATCTTGACGATCAGGTGGCGCAGCACCGCGTCGCTGAACTTGAACGAGTGCTCGAGCTCGGTGAGCGTCTCGTTGTCGCACTCGATGTTCATGAGCACGTAGTGCGCCTTGTGCACCTTGGCGAGCGGGTAGGCGAGCTGGCGCCGGCCCCAGTCTTCCAGGCGATGCACCGTGCCTTGGCGGCCCGCGATGAGGCCCTTGTAGCGTTCGACCATGGCGGGCACCTGCTCGCTCTGGTCGGGATGGACGATGAAAACGATCTCGTAATGCCGCATGCTCGATTAGCTCCTATTCCTATGGCTCATTGAGGTAATGAGGCCGACCGCCATGCGTAGCGGTGCGACCAGGAAGGGGGCGGATTATACCAGCGAAAACAAGGCTAAACGCCGGCGATGCCGAGCTCTTTCTTGACGGTCTCGAGCACTGGGCCGACCTTCTGCACCGCCTTGCGGATCTTGTCCGGCTTCGTTTCCAGGGTGCGCGCCCAGTAGTCGAGCGCCTCGGGCTTGAGCTCGATCTCGGTCGGATCGGGCGGGGTGTACGCGGGTCCGGCCTTGGCCATGCGCGTCTGACCCGCCCTTTGCGCACCGGTTCGGCGGCGCACCGACTCGAACAGGCAGATGCCCGCCGAGACGGAAACGTTGAGGCTTTCCACCTCGCCGCCCATCGGAATGCTCACGAGGAGATCGCAGGTCTCGCGCGTGAGGCGCCGCATGCCCTCGCCCTCGGCGCCGAGCACCCAGGCGATGGAGTCGGGCAGCTGCGCATCGTAAAGCGACTGCGGCGCGCGCGCCTCGGCCCCGACGATCCAGACGTGGCGCTCCTTGAGTTCGCGCAGCGTACGCGCCAGGTTGGTCACCATCAGATACGGCGTGGCCTCGGCGGCGCCGCTGGCGACCTTCGACACTGCCGGGGTGATCCCGGCGGCGCGGTCCTTCGGCGCGATCACCGCATGCGCGCCCGCCGCGTTCGCCACCCGCAGGCAGGCGCCGAGGTTGTGCGGGTCGGTGACGCCATCGAGCACGAGCAGGAGCGGCTGCTGCACCGGCTCCAGAATCTCGTCCAGGCTGTCGCCGAGCGATTTGACCGCGACACGCGCGACCACGCCCTGATGACGGCCGCCGCCGTAGAAGCCATCGAGGCGCTTGGTGGGCACGCGCATCAGGCGCACGCCGGCGCGCTCGGCGGCCGCGGCGAGGTCCTTGCCGCGCGCATCGTTCCGGGTTTCGTCCAGGAAAATCTCGAGCACCGACGAGGGATCGGCGCGCAGACGGGCGAGCACGGCATGGAAACCGAACACCACCCTTGGCTCGCGCTCGCGGCTCACGTTAAGAAAATGGTGACTGTCACCATTTCTAGGCGGGCACGAGGTCCATCTTGCGCTGGTCGACGTCGACGCGCACGAGCTTCACCTTCATGCGGTCAGCGAGGCGGAAGCGCTTCTTGGTGCGCTCGCCGAAGAGGAGATGTCGCGCGCCGTCGTACTGGAAGTAGTCGCGCCCGAGCTCCGAGATGTGCACGAGGCCGTCGACGAAGTACTCGTCCAGGGTGACGAAGAGCCCGAAAGGCGCCACGCCGGTGATGGTGCCGGAGAACGTGCCGCCGACGTGATCGCGCATGTAGTAGCACTTGAGCCAGCTCTCGACGTCGCGGCTCGCGTCGTCGGCGCGCCGCTCGGTCTCCGAGCAGTGCCGGCCGAGCGCCGCCCAGTCGAGGCCGTCGTATTTCTTGTTGCTCAGCAGCGCCTTGATCGCCCGATGGACCAGAAGATCGGGGTAGCGCCGGATCGGCGAGGTGAAATGCACATAGGCCTCGAAGGCGAGGCCGAAGTGGCCGACGTTCTCCGGCGTGTACATCGCCTGCTTGAGCGAGCGCAGCAGCACCGTCTGCAGCAGGTTGAAGTCGGGCCGGCCGCGGATCTTGTCGAGCAGTGCCGCATAGTCGCGCGGCTTCGGGATGTCGCCGCCGGGCAGGCCGAGCCCGAGCTCGGCGAGGAAGGCGCGCAGCGCGGCGACCTTTTCCTCGGCGGGCACGTCGTGCACGCGGTAGAGCACCGGCTGGCCGCGCTCGGCGACGAAATTGCCGGCGCAGACGTTCGCCGCCAGCATGCATTCCTCGATGATGCGGTGCGCGTCGTTGCGCGCCTCGGGGACGATCTTTTCGATCTTGCCCTTCGGGTCGAAGACCATCCGCGTCTCGATGGTCTCGAAATCGATCGCGCCACGCTTGCTGCGGCTGCGGTAGAGCGCCTGGAAAAGCTCGTTCAACCGCGCGATGTGCTCCGGCGGGTTGCCGCCCGCGACGTCGGCCCAGACCTTGGTGTAGGTCAGGCGGGCCTGCGAGCGGAACACCGCCGGATAGAACTCGTAGCGGCCGAGCTCGCCCTGCGCCGAGATGGCGACCTCGCACACCATCGCCAGGCGGTCGACCTTCGGATTGAGCGAGCAGATGCCGTTGGAGAGCTTCTCCGGCAGCATCGGGATCACGCGGCGCGGGAAATACACCGACGTACCCCGCTCGCGCGCCTCCAGGTCGAGCGCATCGCCGTGCTTCACGTAATGGCTGACGTCGGCGATCGCCACCCACAGGCGGAAGTCTTTTCCCTCCCGGCGGCAGACCACCGCATCGTCGAAGTCCTTGGCGGTCTCGCCGTCGATCGTGACGAACTCGAGCTCGCGCAGGTCGCGCCGGCCGCGCGCGTCTTCGTCGCGCACCTCGTCCGGTATCGAGCGCGCGAGCCCCATCGCCTCCTTCGAGAAGCGGTGCGGCAGGTCGAACTTGCGCAGCGCGATCTCGATCTCCATGCCGGGATCGGCGTGGTGGCCGAGCACCTCGGCCACGCGCCCGACTGCCTGCGCATGCGGCGCCGGCTGCGCGACGAGATCGACGGTGACGATCTCGCCGGGCTTCGCCTTGCGCGCCTCGGCCGGTGGCACAAGGATGTCGTGCGCGATGCGGCGGTCCTCCGGCACCAGCACCAGCACGCCGCGCTCGTCGTGCAGCCGCCCGACGATGCGGCGCTTCGCGCGCTCGAGCACCTCGACCAGCGCGCCGACCGGACGGCCGCGCTGATCGGTGCCGCTCACGCGCACCGACGCACGGTCGCCATGCATCAGGCTCCTCATCTCGTGCGGCGGCAGGAAGACCGAGGCGCCGCCTTCGTCAGGGACCAGGAAGCCGTGGCCGTCGGGATGGCCCTCGACACGCCCCGCGAGCACCGCGATGCGCTTGGCGACGAGCAGGCTGCCGGCGCGGTTCTGCACCACTTCGCCGGCGCGCTCGAGCGCCGCGAGGCCCGCGCTGAACGCACTGCGCTCGCGCCCACGGATCTCGAGCCGCGCGGCGAGCTCTTTCGGCTCGAGCGGCTCGCCCGCGCGCTCGAGCTCGCGCAGGATCTCGCGGCTGTAGTCGTCGCCGGGCGCGTCGCTGCGCTCGGCGCGCGCCCTTCTGCGTAATGCGGTCCGGCTAGGCCGTTTTTTCGGCATTTAGTTTTCGGCTAAAATCCGCGCTCCCCTGCCGAGGTGGCGGAATTGGTAGACGCACTAGGTTCAGGTCCTAGCGGTGGCAACACTGTGGGGGTTCGAGTCCCTTCCTCGGCACCAGATACAGCGCCGCGCGAAGTTTAACCCGGACGACGCAGCTTAACGCTTGATGGCGTGGATCGCGCCGAAACCGGCGTGCGCGAACCGCTGTCCGAAGCGGCGCGCGCGCTCCAGGCTGTAGAGCCGGCTTTGCAGGAGCTCGAGCGCACCGCGAATTTGGCTCCGCAGGAAGTCGATGCCCGAAAGCGGGCCGCGTGCGCGGTGCTCGGCCTGCGACAGGAGCTCGGCGGAATATTCCGCGATCGTGCGGATCTTCGCGCGGCAGTAGTCGTCTTCGATCGCGTCCTGCACCTCGCGGCACAGGTCGACCACGCGCCGCAGCGCGCGCAGGTCGGCGCCAGGCCCGGCGTAGCTCTCGATGATGCGTCGCAGAGCCGCCTGTCCGTCGCGCGCCCGTTCGATGTCCGGATAGCCCATGTTCTTGCGGACCATTCTGCGCCGTCGCCGCGCGCAGCGCATGTCGCGCGCCCAGGGAAAGCGTTGTCGCAAAGCGACTACAGCCCGGACGCCGAAGCCACATGGACTATGCAGGCCGGGCAAGGGGGTGACGCCGCAGTGATACAACGTTCTCCCTATGAACCGCAGCATCGCGGCCCTGCTCGTTTCCTGCCTCGTCGCCGGCTGCTCGTCGCTCCTGCCCAAGTCCAAGGAGGTCACCGCCAGCCCGTGGCAGACCTACCAGGACGCGCAGGACACCTTCGACAAGATCATCCCGGGCCAGACCACGATCGCTGACCTGCGGCTGATGAGCCTCGACCCGGGCTCGAACGCCAACATCGCGATCCTCAATTACGCCGACGTGATGCGCAGGTTCATGCTCAACCAGTCCTTCTCGATCAACGACCTGGACGACGGCGTGCGCACGTGCGTGCTCGCGAAGATCGTCTGCCGCGGCTTCGAGATCAGCCAGAGCTCGGTGCAGAAGCAGCGCATGGGCAACGTCATCTTCGACGTGCTGGGCTTTCACCGCGAGACCCATACCGCGGGCTGGCGCTTCAACGGCCTGATCCTCATCAAGGACGACGTCGTGGTCTACAAGCTCACCGGCGGCCAGCCGGTGATCCAGGCGACCGAAGAGAATCAGAACCCGCTCGGCCCGGTGCAGGCGATCGGCAGCAAGATCACCGGCGTCAGCTTCTAAATAATTCGGGGACGGAGCCCTAACTCCGTAAGCTGCGCGTCGCTGGAGTTAGGGCTCCGTCCCCGAATTATTTCCAGCCGCCGCCCAAGGCTTTCATCAGATCGACGCTGAAGGCGAGCCGCGCCTGGCGGTTGCGCACGAACGCGAGCTCGGCGTCGTTAGCTGTGCGCTGGGCGTCCAGCACCTCGAGGTAGGGCGAATAGCCGGACTGGTAGCGCAGCGTCGAGAGCTCGAGCGCGTTGCGCGCCGCGTTCAGCCGCTCGAGCAGCTCGGCCTCGCTCGCGCCGGTCTGCTGGACATTGACCAGGGCATCGGATACCTCGCGGAAGCCGCTCTCGATGGCGCGCTGGTAGCCGGCCACCGCCTGCTCGCGCCTTGCACGCGCCTGATCGACGCGCGCCTCGCGCCGGCCCGCATCGAAGATCGGCAGCGCGAGGCCGAAGCCGAGCGTCCAGATGCGCGCCCCGCTGGTGAGCAGCGTGTCGAGCTCGGCGCTCTGCGCGCCGGCGGCCGCCGTAAGGGAGAGCGTGGGGAAAAGCGCGGCTCGCGCGATGCCGATCTGCGCGTTCGCCGCCACCAGCGCTTCCTCCGCCTGGCGGATGTCGGGCCGGCGATCGAGCAGCGTCGAAGGCAATCCGGCGGGCGGCACGGGAACCAGCGGCAGCGCAAAGACATCGCCCGCAGCGAGCTTCAGGTCAAGGCGCCCGCTGAGCTGCGCGAGCTGGTGCTCGATCAGCGCGCGGCTGCGCTCGGCGTCGCGCTTCTGCACCAGGGCATCGGAGAGGGCGCCCTGCGCCTGGTAGACATCGAGCTCCGGGGCGAGGCCTGCATCGAGCCGCGCCCTGGCGATGTCGAGCGAATCGCGCCGCACACGGATCGAGTTCTCGAGCACCGTGACCTGGGCGTCGAGCGAGCGCAGCGCGAAATAAGCCTGCGCAATGCCGCCCGCGAGCGTGAGCCCGACCACGTCCTGGCCGAGCCGGTTGCCGAGCAGGTTCGCCTGCGCCGCCTCGGTGGCGCGTGCGAAGCGGCCCCAGAAATCGACTTCGAAGTTGGTCGACGCCAGCAGCTGGTGGCTCGGCCGCATGACGGTGCCGGGCGGCGGTGGCGGCACCCCGCTCGCGCTCACGCGGCTGCGGGTGAACGAATAGCCGGCGGTGACGTCAGGGAAGAACGCCGCGCGCGCCTCGCGCAGCACGCCCTCGGCTTCCTGCACTCGTGCCGCGGCAAGGCGCATGTCGGCGTTGGTTTTCTGGCCGCTCGCCACGAGCTCGTCGAGCGTCGCGTCCGAGTAGAGGCGCCACCAGTCCGGCGCGAGCGCCGGGCCTTCGGCCGGCGCTGCTTCCGGGTACTGCGCCGGCAGCTCAATGGCCGGGCGCTTGTAGTCGGGGCCGACCGTAGCGCAGCCGGCGATGAGCAGCAGCGGCACGAGCCGCTTCATTTCGCCACGAGTTCCTGCGAGTGCGCAGCCGCGCGCGGTTTCCTGCGCCGCGCGACGAGCACGAAGAAGAGCGGAATGAAGAGCGTGGCGATGAACGTCGCGGCGAGCATGCCGCCGACCACGCCGGTGCCCATCGAGCGGCGCGCCGCGGCGCCGGCGCCGGTCGAGAGCATGAGCGGCATCACGCCGAGCACGAAGGCGAGCGAGGTCATGATGATCGGCCTGAAGCGCAGGCGCGCGGCGTTGAGCGCGGCCTCCATCGGCTCCTTGCCCTCGAGGAATCCCTGCTGGGCGAATTCCACGATCAGGATCGCGTTCTTCGCCGCGAGCCCAATCAGCACCACCAAGCCGATCTGGAAGTAGATGTCGTTCTCCAGCCCGCGCATGGCGACGAAGCCGAGCGCGCCGAACACCGCGAACGGCACCGCGAAGACCACCGCGAAGGGAAGCAACCAGCGCTCGTAGAGCGCGGCGAGGATCAGGAACACCATGACGATGGCGAGCGAGAAGGCGATCGCCGACTGCCGGCCGGTGCGCTTTTCCTGGAACGCCTGGCCGGCCCACGCGATCGCGTAGCCCTCGGGCAGCGCCTTCGCCGCCACTTCCTCCGCCGCCTTGATCGCCTCGCCGGAAGACACGCCGGGTTTTCCGCTGCCGAGCACCCGGGCCGCGACGAAGCCGTTGAAGCGATCGAGCTGCTCCGGGCCGACGACGTTCGAGGTCTGGATGAGCGACTTGAGCGGGATCATCTCTCGCGTGATCGTCGAGCGCACATACACCGCGCCCAGGTCGTCGGGTTGCGCGCGGAACGGCGCATCGGCCTGCATCTGCACGCGGAACGTGCGGCCGAACTTGTTGAAGTCGTTGACGTAGAGCGCCGCCATGGTGCTCGAGAGCGCGTCGAACACGTCCTGCACCGGCACGCCGAGCGCGAGCGCCTTCTCGCGGTCCACCTCCACTTTCAATTGCGGCACTGTCGGGCGGAAGAACGAGTTGATGCCCGTGAGCCGCGGGTGCTGGCGCAGCGCCTGCAGGAAGCCCTGCGTCACCTCGTAGAGCCGCGCGGCATCCGGGTTGCTGCGCGCCTGCAGGTAGAGCTCGAAGCCGCCGGCGGTGCCGAGGCCGCGGATCGCCGCCGGGCTGAAGGCGATCACCATGCCCTCGCGCAGCGCCGCGCCCTTCTGCCCCAGCTCGGCGGCGATCGCCTGCGCCGGCCGGTCCTTGCGCTGGTCCCAGTTCTTGAGAGGGATGAACATCGTCGCGGCGTTGGTCTTGTTGCCGCCGCCGAGCAGGTCGAAGCCCGTGATGGCGAAGACGCGCTCGACCCCGGGCAGGTTCTGCGCGATGTCGGAGAGCGCTCCTGCCATCTTGCGCGTGCGCTCGAGCGTGGCGCCGTCCGGCAGCTGCACATTGCCGAAGATGTAGCCCTGGTCCTCCGACGGCACGAAGGAGGACGCCACGCGGAGGAAAAGCCCGACGCAGATCGCGAGCGTCGCCACGAAGGCGACCAGCGCGAACACGCGATGGCGCAGCAGCAGCCCCACGCCGTCGAGGAAGCGGCGCGTGGTCCAGGCGAAGCCGCGATTGAACGGATCGAAGATCTTCCAATGGTGCTCGCCGCGCTTCATCAGGATGGCGCAGAGCGCCGGCGTGAGCGTAAGCGCGATGAAGCCGGAGATCACCACGGCAAAGGTCAGCGTCACGGCGAACTGCCGGTAGAGCTGCCCGGCGATGCCGCCGAGGAAGGCGACCGGCACGAACACCGCGCACAGCACGAGCACGATGGCCACCACCGCGCCGGAGACCTCGCGCATGGCCTCCAGCGCGGCTTCGAACGGCGGCATGTCGTTCTCGCGCATCAGCCGCTCGACGTTTTCCAGCACCACGATCGCGTCATCCACCACGATGCCGATGGCGAGCACGAGCGCGAACAGCGTCAGCGTGTTGATGGAGAAGCCGACGGCCCACAGGCCGGCGAAGGCGCCGATCAGCGACACCGGGACGGCGATCATCGGGATGAGCGTCGCGCGCCAGGTCTGCAGGAACAGGAACACCACGGCGAGCACGAGAAGCGCCGCCTCGAAAATCGTGGTGTTCACCTCCTTGATGGAGGCCTCGACGAAGCGCGTGGTGTCGAACGGGACCGCGTAGTCCACGCCCTCGGGCAGCGTCGGCTTGAGCTCCTGCATGCGCGCGCGCACCAGCCCCGCCACCTCGAGCGCGTTGGCGCCGGGCTGCAGGTAGGTGCCCATGCCGATCGTCTGCTGGCCGTTCAGCTGGTTCGACGTGTCGTAATTGAGCGCGCCGAGCTCGATGCGCGCGATGTCCTTCAGGCGCAGCACGTTCCCGGTGGGGCCGGCGCGCACCACGATTTCGCCGAACTCCTCGGGCTCGACCAGGCGCCCGGTGGCGGTGACCGTGTAGACGATGTTCTGGCCCGGCGGCGCCGGCTCGGTGCCGATCTTGCCGGCCGCGTACTGCTGGTTCTGCGCGCGCAGCGCCGCGGCCACGTCGGCGGTCGTCACGCCCAGGCGCGCCATCTTCTCCGGGTTGATCCACACGCGCATCGAGTAGTCGCGCGCGCCGAAGATGGTGACGTCGGCGATGCCGGGAATGCGCTTGAGCTCGTCGACGATGTTGATCGAGGCGTAGTTCGAGAGGTAGAGCGTGTCGCGCGTGTTGTTCGGCGAGATGAGCGACACCACGAGCAGGATGTCGAAGGAGCGCTTCTGCACGATGACGCCATTGCGGCGCACCTCGTCGGGCAGGCGCGGCAGCGAGCGCTGCACGCGATTGTTGACCTCGAAGATCGCCTGGTCGACGTTCGCCCCCGGCTCGAAGGTCGCGGTGATGGTGAGCGAGCCGGTGGAGGACGACGTGGAGCTGAAGTAGGAGAGCTTGTCGACGCCGGAGAGCTGCTCCTCGATGGGCGCGGCGACGGTCTTCGACAGCGTCTCGGCGCTCGCGCCAGGGTAGGTCGTGGTGATGAGCACCGTCGGCGGCGCGATCTCCGGGTACTGCGCGACGGCGAGGAGCTTCGCGGAGACGAGCCCGGCCAGCACGATGATGATGGCGATGACGCCGGCGAATACCGGCCGGTGGATGAAAAAGCGCGACATCAGCCTGCTTTCTTCGGCGCCATAGTGGGAGACACGGGCGCCCCCGGGCGCAGCCGCACCACGTTATCCACGATCACGGGGTCGCCGGCCTTCAGGCCCTCGAGCACGATCCAGCCGTTGCCGAGCCAGCCACCCGCCTTGATCGGCCGCTGCACGGCCTTGCCGTCGGCGGCCACCCAGACGAAGCGGCCGCCTTCGTTCTGCTGCACGGCGGTCTGCGGCACCACGATCGCCTGCTGGCTGCCGGCGATGACGCGCACGCGCACGAACTGGCCGGGCAGAAGGCCGAGATCCGGGTTG
>DASXRW010000231.1:0-2067 GCA_036506355.1 Burkholderiales bacterium | reverse complement strand
GGCCCTGACAATTCGGGCTCCGTCCCCGATCTAGATCGGGCTCCCCGAATTGAGAATGCGCGAATTGGGCACGCGGATTGCTGCGCGTAGTCGTCACCCACCCCCAGTAGGAGTCCGCTCATGAGTCCCCTCGCTTCCCTTACGGCATTCGCTCTCAGCGCGGTGTTGAGCGTGCCGCTCGCCTTCGCCCAGAAGATGGACAACAACGACGCCGCCGCGATGAAGCAGCTCGCGCAGTCGAACCTGAACGAGATCGAAGCCGGCAAGCTGGCCGCCAGCAGGGCGCAGAGCCCCGAGGTCAAGCAGTTCGGCCAGAAGATGGCCGACGATCACGCCAGGATGCTCGAGGACCTGAAGCGGCTCGCCAAGACCA
Organism: Burkholderiales bacterium; assembly: GCA_036506355.1. Classification (GTDB taxonomy): domain Bacteria; phylum Pseudomonadota; class Gammaproteobacteria; order Burkholderiales; family SG8-39; genus SCGC-AG-212-J23. The sequence goes on along the minus strand of DASXRW010000231.1, from coordinate 1,694 downwards.
AGGACGTCGCGATGCCCGACAAGGCCGCCCTCAAGGACGTCGCCCAGAACAAGGTGCTCGAGCGCAAGTCCGGCGCCGACTTCGACCGCGAGTTCATGGCGCACATGGTCAAGGGCAACGAGAAGGCCCTGCTGGAAGTCAACGCCACGGCCGCCAAGGCCAAGGACCCGGACTTCAAGTTTGCCGCCCAGCAGGCCGCGTACAAGATCCAGGAGCACCTGAACCTCGCGAAGCGCATCGCCGGCGGGCAAGCTGCCGCGGCGGGCTCTACCACCGGCACGACGACGCCGAGCACGCCCGTTACGCCGAGCACGCCTGCTACACCGAGCACGCCGAGCTCGCCCAGCACGCCGATCAACCCCGGCATCAACTTCTCGAAGTAGCCAGCAGCGCAGTTCCGAAAGGCCGGGCGCCGCTCCCGGCCTTTCGTTTATGCTCGTGCGCATGAAACTGCGTGAGCTCGTCCTACTCGGCTTGGCATTACTGCTGACCCTCGGAGCGCTGGCCTGGCTCGCCATCGCCGCGTTCCATTTCTGGATGTCCTCCGGCCCGCCGATCCCGCAACCGAGGGAGGTCTTCGCCGAGCGCGCGTGGATCGACCTCGCCGTGGCGGCGGTGCTTGCCGTCGCGGCGGCAGCAGCGATCTGGTTTCGCGCGCGCATGAGGAGGATCGCATGACCACGCGCAGAGAGTTCGTGGCCGGCGGAATTGCCGCATCTGCCCTGTTTGTCGGCTGCAGCCTCTTCCCCCACGCGCACGCGCAGGTGCGCCGGCGCGAGGTCGTGGTGGCCGGCAAGCGGGTGCGAACCATCGACGTCCACGCGCACGCCATCATTCCCGAAGCGCAGGCGCTGATGAAGCAGAAGGCGGCGCCCGACTACGCCAGCACCATGGCCGAGCGCCTGCAGCGCATGGACGAGCAAGGCATCGACATGCAGGCGCTCAGCATCAATCCGACCTGGTACGCGCTCGAGCGCGACCTCGTGACGCAGGTGATCGAGCTGCAGAACGAGAAGCTCGCCGAGCTCTGCGCGAAGACCCCCGAGCGCTTCGTCGCCTTCGCCAGCGTCGCGCTGCAGTATCCGGACCTCGCCGTGCGCCAGCTCGAGCACGGCGTGAAGAAGCTCGGCCTGCGCGGCGCGGCGATCGGCGGCAGCGTCGCCGGCCAGGAGCTGTCGGATGCGAAGTTCCACCCGTTCTGGGCGAAAGCCGAGGAGCTCGGCGTGCTCGTCTTCATGCACCCGCAGCGCACGCGCGACCTCGACAACCGCCTGAAGGGCAACGGCTACCTCGAGAACACCATCTGGAACCCGCTCGAGACGACGCTCGCGCTCTCGCATCTCATCTACGAGGGCACGCTCGATCGCTTCCCGGGGCTCAAGCTCTGCGCCGCGCACGGTGGCGGCTACCTGCCTTCGTACGCCGAGCGCTCGGACCACGTTTGCCTCGCCCGGCCGAAGAGCTGCGACGCCGTGCCGCTCAAGAAGAAGCCGACGGAATATCTCAAGCAGCTCTACTTCGACTCGCTAGTCTTCACCCCGGAGGCGCTGCGCCACCTCGCCGCGCAGGTCGGCGCCGCGCAGCTCGTCATGGGCACCGACGATCCCTTCGGCTGGACCAAGACTGCCGTCGACCACATCCTCGGCACGCCGGAGCTCACCGACGCGCAGCGCGCCGCGATCCTCGGCCAGACC